>NZ_JAGPYL010000199.1:0-7028 GCF_018070095.1 Micromonospora sp. U56 | reverse complement strand
GGTTGGGGGGTGGCGGTGGGGCCCTGCACGGCGGGTTTGCCGTTCTTCCAGGTGACCTTGTCGAGCCAGACCTGGCGGCCGGGGTCGGTGCTGCCCTCCTGGCCGGGCGGCCAGGCGTGGTAGACCAGCCAGGTCCGGCCGTCCTTGACGACCATCGAGGCGTGGCCGGGGCCGGAGGCGACCTCGTTGGTCTTCAGGATCGGGTTCTCGGCGGCCTTCACGCAGGGGCCGGTCGGGCTCTCGCAGACGGCGTAGCCCTCGGCGTACGTGGCCCGGTCGTACGCGTTGGCGGCGAAGAAGAGGTACAACCGCCCGTCGTGGCGGTGGAAGAACGGGCCCTCGATCAGGGTGCCCTCCCACGGCTCGGTCTGCTTCAGCAGCTTCGTCGGCTTGCCGATGAGCTTCAGCCCGTCGTCGGAGAGGCGCTGCGACCAGAGCCAGGTGTCCACCCCGATCGCGTTGCCGTCGTTCTTCCAGAGCAGCCAGAGGCTGCCGTCGGTGTCCCGGAACGGGCTCGCGTCGATCGCCCCGCCCAACTCGGCCTGGCAGATGAACGGCTCGGTCGAGTCGTCCCGGTACGGCCCCTGCGGACTGCTGGCCACCGCCCGCCCCACGCACTGCCGGCCGGCATCCCGCCCGGCGACGGTGTAGTAGAGCAGGAACCGGTCCGGGGCGAGTTGGATCGCCTCCGGCGCCCAGGTCTTGCCGGGGTCCGCCCAGCCGGGCAGCTCGGGCAGGGCGTCCTCGGCCTCGCTCCAGTCGACCAGGTCGGCCGAGCGCCGCACCGGCACGTTGCGGCCGCCGCTGTTGGTGTGGAACAGCCACCAGGCGTCGCCGGCCCGCATCACCTGCGGGTCGGGGGCGTCGGCGCGTAGCACGGGGTTGGTGAACATGCTCGGGTCGCTCCGCGTACTCGTCGGGTCGTCGGCACCGTTCTCGCCGCAGCCGGCGACGAGCAGTGCGGCGGCGAGGACCGCCGCCGCACCGCGTAACCGGGTGTGCCCGGCGCTCATCCCTTCAGGCCGCTGCGCGAGACGCCCTGGATGATGTGCCGCTGGGCCGCCACGAAGAGGATCAGCACCGGCACGCTGGCCAGCACCGCCCCGGCCATGATCACCGGGTAGTCGCTGACGTAGGCGCCCTGGAGCAGGCCCAGGCCCGCCGGCAGGGTCAGCCGCTCCGGGCTGAACAGGACGTAGATCGGCCAGAGGAAGTCGTTCCAGTTGGTCAGGAACGACAGCACCGCCAGCGTGGCCAGGGCCGGCTTGGAGAGCGGCAGCAGCACCTGCGTGAAGATCTGCCAGTGGTTGGCGCCGTCCAGCACCGCCGCCTCCTCCAGCTCGGCGGGGATGCTGAGGAAGAACTGCCGCAGGAAGAACACCCCGAACGCGCTGGCCGCGCCGGGCACGATCACCACGGTCAGGGTGTCCAGCCAGCCGAGCCGGTCGGCGATCACGAAGTTCGGGATGATCAGCGAGGTGGGCGGGATGAACAGGGTCCCCACGATCAGCGCGAAGCTGACCGCCCGGCCGCGGAACCGGAGCCGGGCCAGCGCGTACGCGGCCATCGAGGCGGTGACCAGCACCAGCAGCGCGTGCAGGGTGGCCGCCAGCATGCTGTTGACGAACCAGCGCAGTACCGGGTTCGAGGTGTTGCCGAGGATCTGCTCGTAGCCGTAGGTGGAGAACGGCTGGGGCACGAAGCTCGGCGGGATCTTCTGGGCGTCGCCGTAGGTCTTCACCGAGGTGATCGCCATCCAGAGCAGCGGGGTCAGGAAGACCAGGGCCAGCAGCACCAGGACCGCGTAGCGCGTGAAGCGGCGGAGAGTCGTCATGGTCGGCCCCTCAGTCTTCCCGGTACCGGAAGAACCGGAAGTTGACGATGCTGATCACCGTGAGTGCCAGCGCGAAGACGATGCTCATCGCGGCGGCCCGGCCGGCGTCGTTGTCCCGCAGTCCCTCGTCCACGATCCGCCAGACCACCGTGCGGGTCTGCTGGCCCGGCGCGCCCTGGGTGATCAGGAACGACTGCCCGAAGACGTTCGCCGAGGCGAGGATCGTGGTGGTCAGCACGAAGAGCATGACCGGGCGCAGCCCGGGCAGGGTGACGTTGCGGAACCGGTCCCAGGCGTTCGCCCCGTCCATCCTCGCCGCCTCGTAGAGCTCCGGCGAGATGTCCTGCAGGCCGGCCAGGTAGATCACCGCGTTGAACCCGGAGGTCCACCAGACGGTGACCCCGACCAGCGACACCCAGGCCCAGGGCACGTCGGTCACCCACGGGGTGTCCGACGGCAGGCCGACCGCGCCGAGCAGCCGGTTGACCAGGCCCAGGTTGGCGTCGAGCAGGAAGCGCCAGAGCAGGCCGATCACCGCCACCCCGAGCACGTACGGCGCGAAGTAGAGCGCCCGGAAGAACGTCCGGCCCGGGAACGACCGGTTGAGCAGCAGCGCCAGCCCCAGCGGTACGACCACCAGCAGCGGCACCGAGAAGACCGTGAAGATCGCGGTGGCCCGGACACTGGACCACCAGTCGCCGTAGATGGCCGACTCGCTGTCGAAGAGGTCACGGTAGTTGTCCAGCCCGACGAAGGGCCGGTTGGGCAGTTGGAGGTCCCACTGGTGGACGCTCAGCCAGACGCCGAAGAGGATCGGCAGCAGCCCGAACGCCAGGAAGAGCAGCAGGTACGGCGCGAGGAAGAGGTACGGGGTCGCGCGGCTGCCCCGCTCCGTCGCGCCCCGGCGGTTCTTCCCGCCCGCCGGGGGCGGCGCCTCCTTGCGCGCCGCCCCGACCTCGATCACGTCCGCCACGGGAACTCAGCTCCCGTACTTCTTGCGGTTGTCCTCCAGCTGCTTGGTCGCCTTGGCTGCGCCGTCGTCGAGGGCCTGCTTGGGCGACTTCTTGCCCAGCACGGCCTCGTTGAAGGAGGTGTAGAAGGTGGTGACCACCTCGCCCAGCCCGGGAACGGCCGGCGGGAAGGCCGCGTAGTCCAGCTCCGGGGCGAGGGTGGCGACGTTCGGGATGGCCTTGAACTCGGCGCCCTCCCGGACCTCCTTGCGGGCCGGGACCTGACCGCCCTTCGCCCAGTCCAGCGAGTGCTCGCTGAGCCAGTTGATGAACACCTTCGCGCCAGAGATCTTGTTGTTGTCGGCGCTGCGCTGCTTGACGATGGTGAAGTTGTGCGAGTTCGCCCAGGCGGCCTTCTGGCTGCCGATCTGCGGCAGCTCGGCGACGCCGATCTGCGCGCTCGGGTCCTTGGCGATGTCGTTGATCTGCCAGATGCCGTTGAAGTTGAAGGCGTTCTTGCCGCTCTTGAGGGCCAGGTAGTCGGCGTCCTGGCCGACGTTCGACGGCGAGTGCCCCTGCTTGATCAGGTCGACCAGCCAGGTGCACGCCTCGATCGCCGGGTCGGAGTTGAAGGTGGCCTTGGTGACCTCGGCGTCGAAGAGGGTGCCGCCCCACTGGTGCAGCAGCGAGTAGAACGTCATGCCGCCGGTGAACTGGAACGGGCTGATCCAGAAGCCCTGCACGCCGGACTTCTTCAGCTCGGTCAGCGCGGCGGTGAACTCGTCCCGGGTGGTCGGCGGCTTGTTCGGGTCCAGGCCGGCCTTCTGCATGACGGCCTTGTTGTAGTAGAAGCCGAGCGGGTGCATGTCCAGCGGGATGCCGTACCGCTTGTTGTTGTAGAGGCCGCCCTTCCAGACGGTCGGCGCGAAGTCGCCCTCGCTGAGCTCCAGGGCCTTGGCCACGTCGTCCAGCTCGGTGATCACGCCGCGGGCGGCGAAGGTGGCCAGCTGGTCCATGTGCATGACCGCGATGTCCGGGCCCGAGCCGCTGGAGACCGCACCGGGGAGCTTGCTGTAGTAGTCGTCCCACCGGTAGGTGTTCACCGCGATCGCGATGTTCTGGTGCTCGGAGTTGAACTGCTCGACGAGCTTCTTGAAGATGTCGCCGTCGCCGCCGGTGAAGCCGTTCCACAGGTTCAGCGAGACCTTGGGGCCGGTGTACTCCTTGCCACCGTTGCCGGTCGCGGTCGACTTGCTGGCGCTGCCGCCGCCGCAGCCGGCGAGGGTCAGCGACGCGGCCGCGCCGAGGCCCACGCCGAGCCCGAGCAGCCGCCGGCGGCTCATTTCGTTCTGCATCATGCGGGTTTCTCCTTGGGGGACGGGGTGAAGTATTCCCCTGGTCAGGGCCGCGACGCGAAACGCAGCACGTTCCAGGAGACCGCCGGCAGGCGTACGGTGCAGCGACCGCCGTCGGGGGTGGGGGTGGGCAGTGCGCGAGGCGTCACCCGCTCGGGCTCGGCCTCGGTGTTGATCGCCTCCGGGTCGTCCCCGGCGGCGAGACTCAGGTGCTCGACCGCGCGCAGGCCGGGCAGGCCGCGCAGGTCGAGCTCGAGCGGGAGATCGTCGGAGCCCCGGTTGACCGCGAAGACGGTCAGCGCGCCGGACTCCTCGTCGTGCACCGCCACGGTGTCCAGCACCGGCACCGCGCCGAACCGCTTCGTCTCGTAGTCCGGCGTGACCGGCTCGGTGCGCAGCACCGTGCCCCGGGCGTACCGGGCGGTGAGGGCGAACGGGTGGAAGATGCTCTGCCGCCAGGCCGGCCCGCCGGTGCGGGTGCGGATCGGGGCGATCACGTTGGCCAGCTGCGCCTGGCAGGCGACGCCGACCCGGTCGGCGTGCCGGAGCAGGGTGATCAGCAGGTCACCGACGACCACCGCGTCGACCGCGGTGAAGTCATCCTCGATCAGTGCGGGCGCCTCGACCCAGCCGCGCCGGTCCAGGTCGGCCTTGAGCCGGGACTCGTACCAGACGTTCCACTCGTCGAAGGAGACCTTGAGCTTGCGCCGGTGCCGCTGCTTGGCGGCCACGTGGTCGGCGGTGGCGACCACCTCGCGGATGAAGTTGTCCATGTCCACGGCCGAGGCCAGGATGCTGGCCTGGTCGCCGTCGGACGGGTCGTAGTAGGTGTGCGCGGAGATGTAGTCGACGTGCTCGTAGGTGTGCTCCAGCACCGTCGCCTCCCAGGAGGCGTAGGTGGGCATCCGCCGGTTGGAGCTGCCGCAGGCGACCAGGCTGATCGAGGGGTCGATCATCTTCATCGCCCGGGCGGTCTCGGCGGCGAGCCGGCCGTACTCGTCGGCGGTCTTGTGGCCGACCTGCCACGGACCGTCCAGCTCGTTGCCGAGGCACCAGAGCCGCACCCCGTACGGCTCCTCGACGCCGTGCTTGCGGCGCAGGTCCGACAGCTGGGTGCCGCCCGGGTGGTTGGCGTACTCCAGCAGGTCGCAGGCCTCCTGCACGCCCCGGGTGCCCAGGTTGACGGCCATCATCGGCTCGACGTCGGCCTCGGCGGCCCAGGTCATGAACTCGTCCAGCCCGAAGGCGTTGGTCTCGATGGTCTTCCAGGCCAGGTCGAGCCGGCGCGGGCGGTCGCCGACCGGGCCGACGCCGTCCTCCCAGCGGTACCCGGAGACGAAGTTGCCGCCGGGGTAGCGGACCACGGAGACGCCCAGCTCGCGGGTGAGCGAGAGCACGTCGCCGCGCAGGCCGCGCGAGTCGGCGGTGGGGTGGCCGGGCTCGTAGACCCCGCCGTAGACGCAGCGCCCCATGTGCTCGACGAAAGAGCCGAAGAGCCGCCGGTCAGCGGGGCCGATCGCGAAGGCCGGATCGATCGTCAGCCGGGCGTTGCGCAAGGGGTGCCACCTTTCCTTGTCGTACCCGGAGTGACTGCGGTCACCCCGTACCACAGGTTTCTACAACGTTGTAAGCAACGTTGTAAAGAGGGCGGCGCGCGATAGAGTCCGGGGACGACGACCCCGGGGAGGGATGAGATCGTGCGACACAGGCTCAAGGACGTGGCCGAGCGGGCCGGCGTGTCGGTCAAGACGGTCTCGAACGTGGTCAACGGCTACCTGCACGTCCGGCCGGACACCCGGGCCCGGGTCGAGGAGGCGATCGCCGAGCTGAACTACCGGCCCAACCTCTCCGCCCGCAACCTGCGCAAGGGGCGCACCGGCGTGATCGCGCTGGCCGTGCCGGAGCTGGACATCCCGTACTTCGCGGAACTGGCCCGGCACGTCGTCACCGCCGCCGCCGAACGCGGGTGGACCGTGCTGATCGACCAGACCGGCGGTGGGGCCGAGCGCGAACGGGTCGCCGCCGCTGGCATCGGCGACCACATGATCGACGGTCTGATCCTCAGCCCGCTGGCGCTCACCGCCGAGGACCTCGCCGGCCTCGACGGCACGCCGATGGTGCTGCTCGGCGAGCGGGTGGACCACGGCCCGGCTGACCACGTCGGTATCGACAACGTGGCCGCCGCCCGGGAGATCACCGCTCACCTCGTCGGCCTCGGCCGCCGCCGGATCGCCGCGGTCGGGTCGCAGCGCACCCCCGAGGGCGCCAGCGCCCGGCTGCGCCTGGCCGGCTACGCCGCCGCGCTCGCCGACGCCGGCATCGCCTACGACGAGGCCCTGGTGGCGCCCGCGCCGGCCTGGCACCGCGCGGACGGCGCCGCCGCCGTCCGCCACCTGCTCGCCACCGGGGTACGCCCCGACGCCGTCTTCTGCTTCAACGACACCCTCGCCCTCGGCGCCCTGCGCGCCCTGCACGAGGCCGGCCTGCGGGTGCCCGCGGACGTCGCGGTGGCCGGCTTCGACGACATCGAGGACGGCCGGTTCAGCGTGCCCACGCTCACCACCATCGCCCCCGACAAGGAGCGCATCGGCCGCCTCGCGGTTGAGATGCTGGCCGCCCGCGTCGACGGCGACCGCGAGACCCCGCCCCGCGACCTCACCGCCCCCTACCGCCTAACCCCCCGCGAAAGCACCCACCCCGCCTGACCTCCCGCCCCGCCCACTCGCTGGTCCTCGTTGATCATGAAGTTGTTGCCCGCCCCATCGGGGTGGTTTCTAGGCTTCAGTGCAACTGATCTTGGTTGGGCTGGGGGTGCTGGTGGCGAGGCCGGGTGTGTTGACGTTCGGGCATCGGCAGGTGTTGGAGCATTTGTGGGCTTCGGGTCGGACG
>NZ_JAGPYL010000198.1:0-7138 GCF_018070095.1 Micromonospora sp. U56 | reverse complement strand
TGCCGGCCGTCATACTCGTCCACAGGGGCCTCCTTCGTCGTGGTACGTCGTGACAACCCCAGGGAAACCCCTGACCAGGGTGACTGTCACGAGGAGCGGAGGCCCCGCTCCTTCATCGCATCAAGCATGTGGTGGGACTGGACAGCAGCGCCAGCCACTAACCGCCTAGGTTGCGGATCTCCTCGTAGAGATCGTCCGCTGGGCTCGACCCTCGGTAGGGCTCAGCGCGGAGCATGGCGGCGAACCTGGCAAGCCGCTTCTTGATCCAGGAGATTTGGCGGTCTGCTGGTAGGTCGAGGATGGGGCGGATGGCGGCCGTGGCGGAGTCGAGGTCACCGACTTGCAGGAGAGCGGTCCCTTGGTAGACGTGGGCTAGGGCCTCGTCGTCCAGGGACCGGCTTTCCGGGGGCTCCTTCTCCCATAACGTGATTGCCTGCTCGGCCTCTCGTGCGGCGCGTTCCGCGTCGGCTCCTCCTGCTAGCCAGATCAGGCTGCTTCCTGCGTAGTAGTGCTGCTTGGCGACCGAGAAGCCGAAGAGACCATCCACCGAGTCCGTGGTGGCCAGCTCCTCCCGCTCCGTCTGGGCGAGGTCGAGAGTTCGGTTCGCTCCCACGGAGTCGCCCAGGTTGGCGTGGCACTGCGCCACGCCGCACAGAAGCCGAATACGGCCGGTGCCCCTCGCCTTGTACCGCAGTCCGTCGTGCACGTAGTCCAGGGCGTGGGCGTAGTTGCCCTGAAAACGCGCGATCAGGCTCTGAGTGCCGCGTGTCCACGCGCGCAGCTCGTTGTCTCCGGCATGTTCGGCACAGGTCCAAGCGGCCTGTGCGTGGGTCATGGCCGCGTCGGCGCTCCCCAGGTCTAGGGCGGCGTACGCCAGTACGCCTTGCAGCCTGCCCAGCAGGAGGTAGAGGTCTTTGAGTTCGTGGGGGCGGTAGGGCGTTACCAGGCGCGCTACCCAGGTCCGGATGGCCAAATGCGCAACGCGCCGGAGACGTTCGCCCGCAAGTCCGAGGCGGACCGATACCTCACGCTGGTCGAGGCGCAGCTGGCGCGGCGGGAGTGGGTCGATCCTGAGCGAGCCAAGGTGACGCTGGAGGACTACGCGCGGTTGTGGATCGATCAGCGACCGAACCTGCGACCCCGGACGGTTCACCTGTACGGCTGGCTCCTGGACAAGCACATCGTGCCGTACCTCGGCGGGGTGGAGCTGGGCCGGCTGGACACTCCGATGGTCCGCGACTGGCGGGCAAAACTGCTCGGCAACGGCGTCTCGGAGACCATGGCGGCCAAGGCGTATCGGCTGCTGCGTGCGGTGCTGATGACGGCGGTCAAGGAAGACGAGATCCTGACTCGGAACCCGTGCCGGATACCGGGCGCCGACCAAGAGAAGCCGGCGGAGCGTCCGGTGCTGACGCTCGCCCAGGTCTTCAAGCTGGCCGACATCGTGCCGCCTCGGTACCGCGCCCTGGTCCTGGTCACCACCTTCGGCTGCCTACGTTGGGGTGAGGTCGCCGCCCTCCAACGACAGGACATTGACGCGGTAGCCGGCATCATCCGGGTCCGGCAGGCGTACACCGAACAGCGCGGCGTCGGTCTGGTTCTCGGCCCACCGAAATCCAGGGCAAGCCGGCGCACCGTCAGCTTGCCGCCGGCCGTGGTCGAGGTCGTCCGGGACCACCTGGCGGCCGAGGTCGACGACAACCCGGACGCGCTCGTCTTCACTACGGAGAGCGGGCGGCCGATCTGGCGGGGCAATCTCAACAAGCTGATCGACTGGAAGGCGGCCGTCGCGCGGATCGGGCAACCGCATCTGCACTTCCACGACCTGCGGCATACCGGGAACACCCTCGCCGCCAGAACCGGGGCGAGCACCCGCGACCTGATGGCGCGAATGGGGCACGACTCACCACAGGCAGCGTTGATCTACCAGCACGCCACGGCCGACGCGGATCGGGCCATCGCCCAGGCGCTGCACGAGGTGCTACGCGCGGACCGGAAGACGTCCAAGAAGTCTGCCGGCGGCGCGGGCAAGACCAAGGACAAGCCGGGCAAGAAGTCGGGCGGCAAGAAGGGCAAGAAGCGGTCAGCGGACCCGGAAGGCACCAGGGATGACCGAGGCTAATGGCACGCCAATGGCACGCGGCCTGGTCCTTGGCTACGGAACATCGAAGGCCCTGACTCGGACTCGCGTCCTGGCCAGGGCCTCGATCGTGGAGCGGGTGACGGGAATCGAACCCGCACTGTCAGACCCGAAAATCCAATGGTGAGTGGGCAGGCGGCAGCACCCGGCGCAGCGCAGCGGAGCCGGGTGTGGGTGGCTGGGTCAGGCGGCTTCGGGTTCGGCGATGATGGCCTTGCCGTCGCGGATGGTGATCTTTTGACCGGTGACGGCCTGGAGTTGGGTGGCGAGGTTTCTGGCCCTGCGCTGTTTGTCGATACGGGTGTCGAAGTAGTCGGCGCCGAGGTCGCGGAACCGGACGGCAGGGTCGGACAGCAGGTGGTAGACGATGACGAGGACCGCGTTGCCGGTGGCCACGGTCGCCTTCTGTTTGCCGCGCCGTTTGGCGATGCGTCGGTGCCGTGCGCCGAGGAAGCTGTCGGTGCGGCAGGCGCTGCCGGCGATGTTGCCCAGGGTGGCGGCCAGCCACGGGCTGCCTTTTGCTCGGCCCTTGTTCTTCTTCTTCCCGGCGGACTCGTGGGTCTGTGGGCAGAACTTGGCCCAGGACACCAGGTGCGCGTCGGACGGGAAGCGGCTCATGTCCACGCCGACCTCGGCGATCAGTTCCTGCGCGGCCGTGGGGCCGACTGCGGTGATCTCACTCAGCTGCGCCACCTGATGGGCGAAAGGGGCGACCGCCTCGGCGATCGTGGTGTCCAGGGCGGTGATCTGCGCGGTGAGCCGGTCGATGTTGTCCAGCATCATCGCCAGGATGGCGCCGTGGTGATCGGTGAAGAACCCCCGCAGCGCCTCCTGCAGCTGTGCAATCTTGACACGCAGCCGGCCCCTGGCCATCTGGGCGAGGACCGTCGGGTCGCGCTGTCCGTCGATGAGCGCGTGAAGTATCAGCCGCCCGGATACCCCGAACACGTCGCTCACCACAGACGTGATCTTGATTTGGGCGTCTTCGAGCAGTTTCTCCACCCGCTGCATCTCGCGGGTACGGTCGCGGATGAGCGAACGCCGGTAGCGGGTCAGGTTGCGCAGCTCACGGATGGGTTTGGGGTGCACCAGCGACGGCCGGCACATGCCCCGCTCGGCGACCTTGGCCAACCACACCGCGTCGGCCTTGTCGGTCTTGGCCCGCCCCGGTACGTTCTTGACCTCGCGGGCGTTGACCAGCCAGCACTCGAAGCCCTCGGCCTCGAGCAGATAGTAGACGCCCTTCCAGTAGTCGCTGGTTGACTCCATGACGACCCGGGTGACGCCCCAACGGCGCAACCAGCCGGCCATCTGCAGCAGCGCCGAGGTGGTGGTGGCAAAGCCGCGTACCTCCTGCATACGCCGACCCGGCCCGGACTCGTGCGGCACCCGCACGCACGCCTCCAACACCGCCTTACCCAGGTCGAGTGCGGCCACCCGCTCGACGTGTAACTCCTGCTCATCGACCTCTTCCATGACGGTCTCCCGTGAGGGGTTGGGACAGGGAAAGGCCGCCCGCGGGAGCCGGCGGAGAAGATGAAGAGTCGGACCCTCGTGCTCGTAGCAACAATGCGCAGCCCCTCAAAGCGGCTCCCAGCGTCAAACAGCTTGACGGCCTCACCTGCGCCATGAAGTCACCGACGTCGGCGGGCGACCATCCCGGATTTTCCCGCATGCGCGGCGCCCCGAAGGGACCCGAAAACAGCTTGGGAATCGTGTTGATCTGCACGGCGGGTAGTCGCATCACCTGGGACATCGCTACCAAGCGTTGATCACCGGCCAGGTCGCGTGCCTCTGTGGCCCCGTGTTGACCGCTGCATCGGGCACGGATCGGGCACGACGCTGGCAGAACGAGACCACGGGCGTCGCTCGGCGTGCCAGGAAGCCGGCGCAGGAAGGTCAGCCGCGCCCGGCACTGCTCGATGGTTCCGCTCAGGTACGCGATCGTCCGGCCGGGTGCATTGCCTTGGCTACTCGCTTGGCTACTCAAGTCATCGCCCCCAGGCTTCGACCCGTCGGGCCTCAAGCTCACCTCTGCTCGGGCCGGACTCGCGCCGCGCCCTGGCACCATCGTCAACTCGCTATAGCCAACCCGAAGCGCTGCGGACACCGCGCTGGACGGTCTCGACCGGGGCACCGGATCGCCCGACGCGACCTTATCTATCTAAGGCTCAGCGGGTGTCGGGTTTGTTTGGGAACGTGTGCGGGCACGGAGGAACCAATGCGCGGCGACCAATGGGATGACGCCGACGGGGTACCAGGCAACATCAATGAGGTCGAACTGGGCGCCTAGCAGCTGGCGCGCGAGCCAGCTGCGTTGGGAGAGTGCCGCGGGTATGGGGGTGAGCTGCGCAAACTCGATGAACCAGCAGTATGCGATCGCGGCGCTGCCGGCGGCCAGTGGGGAGATCAGCGGCCATATGAAGATCACTATCGTGTAGACGATGGCCGCGGACAAGGCGGCGCCTGAGTACTGTTCGATGGGCCCGTCCATCGTGGCGCGGATTGCGAAGGCTGCGACTGTAAAGCCGGCTGCCGACACCACCATCAGCAGCCGAGTCCAGCGCACTGCGAGCGGCATCGCGCCATCATAAGTTGCAGCGCAGCTAAGGTGGCAGCTGGTCTGCTGACCTTGGACGGGCCGCAGCTGCACCGCTGCTGCACTGAAGCCAGCTGGTCGCTGCCCGCCATTTGCCAGCCAACCCACCTGGTTGAGTTGAAGCGGAACCTAGAGCCGCTGACTCGCCACCAGGAAGAGCCGTCGGCGATACCTGCTCACACGGCGTCTCGGGCTGCCACTGCTGGTGGTTGGTTGACGACGTTTGACGTCGTCTTGTGCCCCCTGTGTGCCCCACGCTGCCAGCGGTCCACAGCCACGCTCGGCCTCACACAGCCAGCCATGGCTCGCCACCATGCAGGCCAGCAACCTCGCATTCCGGGATTCGCGCGACGAGAACGATCACCCGCTCGGGGTCAGCCGGCGCTCGTCCGAGCACCCGCACCTCGGCCTGTTCAGCGATGGTTGCGTCGGCCAGGATAGAGAACAGAAGGTCGCCGTCGGTCTTGCTGTACCCATCGGCCGCCAGTTCGATGGTCGCGCCGGAGTGCAGCTCGATAACCCAACGGCCTGGCGGCCCGGCAGCGAATCTCACGGGTCGAAGGCTAGCGTCCAAGACAGCCGGGCAACGGTCCGCGCCAGCGACACACGGTTTAGGAAGGGTGTAGCGCCTACTGCGGCTCCCCTCCACCTACCAGGACATTCGCCCGACGGCTCCCCAGCGATACGCTTGATCATTCCGCGCATGCTCCGGATCTTGCCTGCTAGGCCTCTGGATCTATCGATTGCGGGCGACCCGGGCAGGGTGGGGCTGACGGCGTGCCGCTGCTAGTCCCGGGGGCAGTCCCTTGCCACGGTTCTCGCGGTGATGGGCTTGCGCCTGTCCCCGCCGAAGACCATGGTGGTCCACATCGACGAGGGCTTCGACTTCCTCGGCTTCCGCATCCAGCGGCACCGCAAGCGAGGCACGGGCAGGCGCTGCGTATACACGTACCCGTCCAAGAAAGCGGTCACCGCGATCAAGGACAAGGTCCGCACGCTCACCCACAGTTCAGCACAAGCCGACCTGACCACCCTGCTGGAACGCGTCAACGGCGTACTACGGGGGTGGAGCAACTACTTCAAGCACGGAGTGTCGAAACGGACCTTCAGCTACCTCGGCGCCTTCACCTGGCGCCGGACAGCTATCTGGATCCGCAAACGACACAAGGGCCTGACGTGGAAGCAACTCCGACGGCGCTTCATGGCCGGCGGATGGACGATCACCGACGGACAGCTCACCCTGTTCAACCCGGCCTCGGTCACCGTGTCCCGATACCGACGCCGCAGCGTGATCCCCAACCCCTGGACACCCCTGACGCGTCGCCTGACCCAACCGACGTGAGTCCGTGGAGAGCCGGATGCAGCGAGAGTTGCACGTCCGGTTCGGAGGGCGGGCCGAAGAAACGGACCGGACGAAAGCCCGGCACCGCGCTTCGGCCCGACCTTACTGGGGTCGCATGGCCCGGCGTGACGTCTGGCTGGTGTTTGACGGCCGGCTGTGGCGGGTCCGTGGCCGCCTCGGGGGTGACGGAGGGCAGGAGGTGTCGTACGACTTCCAGGACGAAGCCTCCGCCCGCGAGATGGTCGACCGGATGATGAAGACCTCGGCCGGCACATGGCGGGATCTCACGGAGGCGGTTCGGAAGGAATCCAACCGTCGACGCGCGAGCTAATACCGGTAGTCACTCAAGGGCTGGGTGCCTAGTGACCCACGATCAGCAGCTTGTGCCTGTGCACGCTTCTCCGCGAGTAATGTCCGGACGTCAGCCGCAAACCGCCCGTGCCCCTCTATCTGCAGTGAAGACCGGTCCCTTGACACGTGCGCACGCGCGAGTTTCCGCCAGGAGAAGGGTTGACTGACCAGAGCCCCGGTAAGAGCAAGGATGCCGCCGCCCGCCACCAGCGCCAGTGTCGTGTCGTCGAGCGTGCCGGTAATCTGCAGGAAGCGGACAAGGCCGAGAACGTAAACGGCGACGCCGAGAACCATGACCGCGATGCTGGCGACGTACACGCGGTGCAGGGCGAAACATTGGACGCAGTAGGGCCAGTCGTCAACCTCTATAGGCGGCCATTTGGCGCGGGCTGCCCAAGTGGCCACGATCGCCACCGGTATCGCCCCTAACGGCCCGCAACCGTAGCCGACGATAATCCCGCACAGAAGCGCGCCGATCAAAACCCATGGCGGAATCCGCTGGCGAAACTTGACGGGGCGTGTGTCCTCCGCCGGCTCGCCATGCCGTACACACACCCCGACCGCGTCAACCCAGGCAATGGGACTGCCCCCGGTTCGGTTGACTCCCCACCTGTGAGGATGCGTTCCTCGCTGGAAGGATGTCTGTCATGCCGAAAGCGTTCCCCCTGGAGTTCCGCCGTGACGTGGTCGCGGTCGCCCGCAAGGG
>NZ_JAGPYL010000197.1:0-7329 GCF_018070095.1 Micromonospora sp. U56 | reverse complement strand
ACTTACCCTGGATCTTGCGCGTGGACCGCCACCATCTTGGCAACCCCGTACGTAGCGTCGGTGGCATGGATACGGATGTCATCGTGATCGGCGCCGGGCTGGCCGGGCTGGTCGCCGCCGCCGAGGCCGCCGACGCGGGTCGGCGGGTGCTGCTGCTCGACCAGGAGCCCGCGCAGAACCTCGGCGGGCAGGCGTTCTGGTCGTTCGGCGGCCTCTTCCTGGTGGACTCGCCCGAGCAGCGGCGGATGGCCGTCCGCGACTCGGTCGAGCTGGCCTGGCAGGACTGGACGGGCAGCGCGGCCTTCGACCGGCCCGAGGACCACTGGCCGCGCCGCTGGGCCGAGGCGTACGTGCACTTCGCGGCCGGAGAGAAGCGGGCCTGGCTGCGGGGGATGGGCCACCGGCTCTTCCCGGTGGCCAGCTGGGCCGAGCGGGGCGGGGGAGCGGCCGACGGCCATGGCAACTCCGTACCCCGGTTCCACGTCACCTGGGGCACCGGCCCGGGGCTGGTCGAGCCGTTCGCCCGGCGGGTCCAGAAGGCCGTCGACGAAGGCCGGGTGCGGCTGCTGTTCCGGCACCGGGTCGACGAACTGGTCACCGCCGGCGGCGTGGTCACCGGGGTACGCGGGACGGTCCTCGAACCCGACGACGCCCCGCGCGGCCGCAGCACCTCCCGGGTGGCCGTCGGCGACTTCGCGTACGGCGCGCAGGCCGTGATCATCACCTCGGGCGGCATCGGCGGCAACCACGACCTCGTCCGGCGGGCCTGGCCGGCGCGGCTCGGCACGCCGCCGACCCGGATGGTCGCCGGGGTGCCCGCCCACGTCGACGGCCGGATGCTGGCCATCACCGAGGCCGCCGGCGGGCAGGTGATCAACCCGGACCGGATGTGGCACTACACCGAGGGCCTGCGCAACTGGGACCCGGTCTGGCCGGACCACGGCATCCGGATCCTGCCCGGCCCGTCGTCGCTGTGGCTCGACGCGACCGGCCGGCGCCTGCCCGCGCCGCTGTTCCCCGGCTTCGACACCCTCGCCACCCTGCGGCACCTGCGCGCCACGGGCCACGACTACAGCTGGTTCCTGCTCACCCAGAAGATCATCGAGAAGGAGTTCGCACTGTCGGGCTCCGAGCAGAACCCGGACCTGACCAACCGCAGCGTCCGACAGGTCCTGCAACGGGTCCGTCCCGGCGCGCCCGGCCCGGTCGAGGCGTTCAAGCGCCACGGCGCCGACTTCGTGGTCGCCGACACCCTGGAGGAGTTGGTCGACGGGATGAACGCGTTGGCGGCCGAGACGGGCGGCCCGCAGCTGGACGTCGCGCCGCTGCGCCGGCTGGTCGAGGCGCGCGACCGCGACATCGCGCACCCGTTCGGCAAGGATGCCCAGCTGCACGCCGTCCGGGGTGCCCGCCGGTACCGGGGCGACCGGCTGATCCGGGTCGCCACGCCGCACCGCCTGCTCGACCCGGCGGCGGGCCCGCTGATCGCCGTCCAGCTGCACGTGCTGACCCGCAAGACCCTCGGCGGGCTGCACACCGACCTCTCCGGCCGGGTGCTGCGCCCCGACGGCGAGCCGCTCGGCGGGGTGTACGCCGCCGGCGAGGTCGCCGGGTTCGGTGGCGGCGGCATGCACGGCTACAACGCCCTGGAGGGCACCTTCCTCGGTGGCTGCCTCTTCTCCGGGCGCACGGCCGGGCGGGCCGCCGCGGCGGCCGTCGCCTGAGGGCCACGCCGGTCGCGGGGCGGCCCGCCCCGCGACCGGCCGGTCGGCGCGCCGCCGGGCGGGAACGGGCGGCGCCCGCCCCGACCGGGACGGGCGCCGCGCGGTGTCGCTCCGGTCAGCTGGTGGGGAAGTTGTCCGGGGTACGGATCCGGTTGCGCAGGAAGACGCCGGACTCGGTGAGCACGCCGGTGCCGGCGTACGTGCCGCCGTAGCAGGTGCCCGGGTTGAAGGCGGCGCTGCCCTCGTCGGCGTCGGAGTAGGTCCAGTTGGCGTAGCTGATCTTCAGCCGGTCCAGCAGGTCCAGCCAGGCGGTGCTGCTGCCCGCGTCGACGGCACCGCCGCCGGTGTAGGTGACCGTGCCGAACTCGGTGACGAACAGCGGCAGCCGGGCGGCGGCCCGCTCGACCTCGGCCCGGTAGTTGTCCTTGTGCGACGCGGCGTAGAAGTGGAACGCGTACATGACGTTGCTGGCGTTCACCGGGTTGTTGATCACCTCGGTGGAGTTGCCGCCCTCCGACACGCCCAGCGAGGACCAGGCCCGGGTGCCGACGACGACGATCGCGTCCGGGTCGTTGGCCCGGATCACCGGGATGACCTGTTCGGCGTAGTTCTTGATGGTCTGCCAGCTGACCCCGTTGGGCTCGTTGGCGATCTCGTAGACGACGTTGGTGCGGTTGGCGTTGCGGGCCGAGACGGCGGCGAAGAAGGTCTTGGCCCGGTCCAGGTTGTACATCGGGTCGCCGGGGGTCAGCGTGTGGAAGTCGATCAGCGCGTACAGGCCCCGCTCACCGGCCTCGTCGACCAGCGTGTTGACCCGGTCGGTGAAGCCGCTGGGGTTGGTCTCGTAGCCGCCCTCCTGCACGTACATCGAAATCCGCAGCAGGTCGGCGCGCCAGTCGGTGGCGAGCGCGTCGAGGGACGCGTCGTTGTAGCACCGGGCGAACCACTGCAGGCCGTGGGTGCTCATGCCGCGTAGCTGGATCGGCAGGCCGTACTGGTTGCACAGGTTCACCCCGCAGACCCGGAGCTGGCCGTTGACCGCCACCGGCGTCTGCCCTGCGGGCGGCGTCGTCGGCGGGGGCGTGGTGGGCGGAGGTGTGGTGGGCGGAGGTGTGGTCGGCGGCGGTGTGGTCGGCGGCGGCGGGGTGGTGGGGGTCGTCGGGCCGGTGCAGACCGTGCCGTTGAGGGTGAACGACGTGGGCGCCGGGTTGCTGCCGGCCCAGCTGCCGTTGAAGCCGATGGTGGTGGACCGCCGCTGGCCAGGGAGCCGTTCCAGCTCAGGCTCTGCGCGGTGACGGACTGGCCGCTCTGCTGGTACGTCGCCGACCAGCCCTGCCCCACCCGCTGCCCGGCGTCCGGGAAGCTGAAGCCGAGGGTCCAGCCGTTGACCGCGTCCCCGAGGTTCTTGATCGTGATGTTGGCGGTGAACCCGCCGGTCCAGGAGCTGGTGGTCCAGGTGACGGCGCAGCCGGGGGCCGCCATCGCGTTGGCGACCGGCAGGAACGCCGACGCGCCGATGGTCAGGGCGGCCGCGGCACCGGCGGCGAGCAGGTGCCGCCGCGTCGGGCGGGGAATCTTCTGCATGGGACCGTCTCAATCTGTGCGGGGGTCGGGTGCGAGGTGGTGGTGCCCGGGCCGGCCGCGGACCGGATGGATGTGGTGCCCACACATCACCCACCGGTCGCAGGCGGTGCCCGATGTCGCCGCGATGCCCGGACGAGGCACGGGAGCGCTCCCAAGACAGCCTAGAGGCGTCCGCAACATCCTCGCAACATGTCGATGCGTCGAAGTGTCCGGCGCCGGTCCGGCTGCCCGACCGCCGGGTGCGGGCGCAGGCCGGCCCCGCACCCCTGTGAGCGGGGAGCGGGGCCGGGGGAACCGATCTCAGCGGCCCTGCAGGGAGCGGACGTTGTCGCCGAAGGTCCAGCCCTTCGCGCCGTCCCAGTTCAGCGACCAGGTCATCAGCCCCTTCAGTCCGCCGCGGTAGGTGTTCCACGCCTGCGCCACCGACGACGGCGGCAGGTGTCCGCCGCCGGCACCGGGCTGCGCCGGCAGGCCGGGGACCTGCTTGTCGTACGGGACGCGGATGGTGGTGCCCTGGACGACCAGTCCGGTGTGGAGGCAGTCGGTCTGCGCGGTGAAGCCCTGCACGGTGCCCGCCGGGTAGGAGTCGCCGGAGCAGCCGTACATGCTGCCGTTGTAGTACTGCATGTTCAGCCACCAGAGCCGGCCGTTGTCGGCGTACCGCTTCACGATCGGCAGGTATGCGCCCCAGATGGAGCCGTAGGTGACGCTGCCGCCGGTGACGTACGCGGTCTCCGGGGCCATGGTGAGGCCGAAGCCGGCCGGCATCTGGGCCAGCACCCCGTCGATGATCCGGATCAGGTGCGCCTGGGAGGGGGAGAGCCGGTTGATGTCGCCGCTGCCGGTCAGGCCGGTCTCGATGTCGATGTCGATGCCGTCGAAGTTGTGCTTCCTCAGGATCGGCACCACCGTGGCGACGAACCGGTCGGCGACCGCCGCCGAGCTGAGGTCGATGCCGGCGGTGGCGCCGCCGATCGACAGCAGGATGGTCAGGCCGGCCGCCTTCGCCTGGCACATCTCGGCGGGGGTGGGCACTTTGACGGTGGCGTCCATGCCGTCCTCCCAGAGCACCGTGCCGTCGGCGCGGATCACCGGGAAGGCGGCGTTGACCACGTTGTAGCCGTGTCCGATGATCCGCGAGTCGGTGATCGGAATCCAGCCCAGCGGCGGGTGGACGCCGTTGGCGGCGCCGTCCCAGTTCTCCCAGTAGCCCTGCAGCACCTTGCCCGCAGGCCGGGGCTTGACCGCGCAGGTCGGCGTGCCGGGCGGCGGGGTGGCGGTCGGCGTCGCGGTCGGCGTCGGTGTGGGCGACGAGGTGCGGGTGGGCGACGGCGTCGGTGTGGGCGTGCCGCCGCCATCACAGGCCCCGAGGTCCCGCCACAGCGCCGGCGTGGCGGCCGGGTTCCAGCCGGCGCCCGGCGGTGGCGTGTGGGTCACCAGGGCCTCGTAGCGCCGGCCCGCGTAGCTGACCTGGCTGCCCGCCGGGTAGGTGGTGCCCTCGGCCCAGGCGGGCGCGGTGCAGGCGACGGCCGCGACGTCGGTGATGGCCGCGGCGAGCCCCTGCGTGGTCGGCAGGGCGGCGGCGGCCGTGGCCAGCGCCAGTCCGGTGGCCAGGGCGGTGAGTGCGGGTCGGAGTCGCATGACATACCTCCTCGTCGATGCGCCGGAGGCTATCAGTTAACTTTGTTAAATGTAAATGCCTCGATGCGCCGGCCGGTCAGACAGGGCTGCCCCCCCGGCGCAACCGCCGGCCCGCGGTGATCAAGAGGTTTGCGTCGGAATCAGCCCCGGACCTGACGCAAACTTCTTGATCACCGAGAGCGGGTGGCGCGCTCGGCGGGGCCGGGTGGCCGGCGGCGGTCCGGGGGAGCGGGCCACCGCCGGGGGTGGGGTCAGCGGCCGCCGGAGCGGCGGCGGCGGGACCGCTCGTAGTCCTGGAAGCGGGCCTTGGCGATCACCGACCGGTCGGCGTCGCGCAGCACCAGGCCCTCCGACCGGCCGGGTACGCCGTCGAGCGCCACCAGCGTGTGCGGCAGCTGGTCGGTCAGGAACGCGTACGTCTTGTCCAGGTCGCGGGGCAGCTCGGCGGCATCCACCGTGGCCAGTCGGGGAACCGTCGCCAGCCCGTACGCCTCGGCCCGCGCGAGCAGCTCCCGCTCGTCCAGCCAGCGCTGCCCGCCGCCGTCGCGCCAGGCGGCGAGCTGCTCCGGCGACCGGGTCAGCAGGTCGGCGTACCCGTCGAACTCGGCGATGTCGAAGAGCCGGTGGCCGACCCGCCGGCTGTCGGTGTAGTGCTTCGACGCGCCGGTCACCTTGCCGCCGTACACCTCCAGGTAGTAGACGGTGAACCGGTCGGCGGGGGTGTCCGCGCGCAGCCGCTCGGCCAGGCCGCGCAGCGCGTCGACGATGCCCAGCGCCGGGTTGGCGATCAGGTCGCCGCGGGCGTGCAGCAGTTCCTCGCGGCTGCCGATCAGGTACCGCCCGTCCGGGGTGAGGATGATCCGGCTGTTCGTGCCGTCCACCTTCTCGGTCAGGGTCACCGGCCCGGTGAACTCCACGACCTCCTCGCGCAGGCCCCCGTCGCGGGGGTCGAGCGCGTGGTACGTCGGGATCGACGGGTACTTGGTCATCGAGTTGACCGCGCGCAGGTCGGCGCTGCGGATGTCGAAACTCGGCACTGGCGTTCCTCCCCGTGGCGCCGCCGACGCCCGGCGGCGGCCGCAGCGTATCGGGACCGGTTCCGCCGGCGCCCACCCTTTTCCGCCCGCCAAAGCGCCTCCCGACCACGGCGGGGCCGGGGGTGAGGCCGGCCACCCCGGCCCCGCACGGCGTGGGACGCGCTCCCGGTGCCGGTACGGTCGTCCGGGCCTGTCGCCCGCCGGCTCCGGCGGCGGCGGCGGTGCCGATCACTGTCGATCCCCCCGAAGGACGGTCACATGCGCGCCACCGTGATCCACGGCCCGAACGACATCCGCGTCGAGGAGGTCCCCGACGCCGCCGTGCGCAACCCCACCGACGCGGTCGTCCGGGTGGTCACCGCCTGCATCTGCGGCAGCGACCTGTGGGCGTACCGGGGGGTGGCCAGCCGCCAGCCGGGGCAGCGGATCGGCCACGAGTTCCTGGGCGTGGTGGAGGCCACCGGTGCCGAGGTGACCTCGGTGCGCGTGGGTGACCTGGTGGTGGCCCCCTTCGTCTGGTCCGACGGGGTCTGCGACTTCTGCCGCGAGGGCCTGCCCACCTCCTGCCCGCACGGCGGGTTCTGGGGCGAGCCCGGCTCCGACGGCGGGCAGGGCGAGGCCGTCCGCGTCCCGTACGCCGACGGCACGCTGGTGCGGCTCCCCGCCGAGGCCGCCGGCGACGAGCGGCTGCTCACCGCGCTGCTGGCGCTGTCGGACGTGATGTCCACCGGTCACCACGCGGCGCTCGCCGCCCGGGTCCGCCCCGGCACCACCGTCGCGGTCGTCGGCGACGGCGCGGTGGGGCTCTGTGGGGTGCTGGCCGCCCGGCGGCTCGGTGCCGAGCAGATCATCGCGCTGGGCCGGCACACCGCCCGCACCGACATCGCCCGGGCGTTCGGCGCCACCGACGTGGTCGCCGAGCGCGGCGACGCGGCGGTCGCCGCCGTCCGGGAGCTGACCAAGGGCCAGGGCGCGCACGCCGTGCTGGAGGCCGTCGGCACCGAGGAGTCCATGCGTACGGCGATCTCGATCGCCCGCGACGGTGGCGCCGTCGGCTACGTCGGGGTGCCACACGGGGGCAGCGCCGGCGTGGACATCCGCCAGATGTTCGGCCGCAACGTCGCCCTCGGCGGCGGGGTCGCCCCGGCGCGCACCTACCTCCCGGAGCTGCTCGCCGACGTGCTCGACGGCACCATCGACCCGTCGCCGGTCTTCGACCGGACCGTCACCCTCGACGGGGTGCCCGACGGCTACCGGGCGATGGACGAGCGCACCGCGCTGAAGGTCCGCATCACCTTCTGACCGCCACTACCGCCGGTGACGACGCCGCCCCTGGTGGGCGG
>NZ_JAGPYL010000196.1:0-7551 GCF_018070095.1 Micromonospora sp. U56 | reverse complement strand
GCCCAGTGGGAGAAGCAGGCCGCCGACCTCGTCGCCAAGCACTGGAACAACTGACCCACCCTGAACCAACACGCTGGCCGGCACCCCCGAGCGGGGTGCCGGCCAGCGGCATATCCGCCCGGGAACCACCACCCTCGCCGACCGGATCTTGGACACTTACCGTTCGGTCGGAAACGACAGAAGCCCCGGCTCATCAGCCGGGGCTTCGTGTGTCGAGCAAATGCCTGGTGGGCGATACTGGGTTTGAACCAGTGACCTCTTCCGTGTCAAGGAAGCGCGCTCCCACTGCGCCAATCGCCCGTGGTCGAGAGCGGACGACGGGATTCGAACCCGCGACCCTCACCTTGGCAAGGTGATGCGCTACCAGCTGCGCTACGTCCGCGTGCCGCCCGGTCTCCCCGGCGACGGGTTGAACTCTACCCGATGGCAAGATCGCCGGCTCCGCCGCCCCACCCGCCCGCTCCACCGCCGGTGATTGCGCTGGTCACCCATGGGGTACTGATTCACCTCGACAGCACACCGCATCCCCTGAAGGAGGCTGTCGTGGGTATCGGAACGAGTATCTTCCTGCTCGCCGCCGGCGCGATCCTGACCTTCGCCCTGGACGCGAGCGTCGGCGGCGTCGACCTGGACGTGATCGGCTGGATCCTGATGGCGGCCGGCCTGCTCGGTCTCATCATGACCACGCTGGTCTGGGGTCGCCGCCGCCAGGTGGTCACCACCACCGAGCCGGTCGAGTACCGGCGGGTGGAGGAGCGCCGGGACATCGCTCCGCCGCTGTAGGGCGCAGCACCACCCGGCCGACGGGGCTGATCGGTCGCGGGCTTACGACGGGCGCCGGTCACCCACGGGGTGACCGGCGCCTTCGCATGCAGAGCCAGGAAGGGCGGGGAAACGAAAAGGCTGGCCACCGAAGTTCCGGTGACCAGCCTGATCATTCTGTGGGCGATACTGGGTTTGAACCAGTGACCTCTTCCGTGTCAAGGAAGCGCGCTCCCACTGCGCCAATCGCCCGTGCTCATACCGAGGTGGGGACGGGATTTGAACCCGCGTACACGGCTTTGCAGGCCGTTGCCTCGCCTCTCGGCCACCCCACCGAGGTTGCCCCCGTCATGCGTGGCGGCAGCTCCGAGCGGACGACGGGATTCGAACCCGCGACCCTCACCTTGGCAAGGTGATGCGCTACCAGCTGCGCTACGTCCGCTTGTCTCCGGCGTTCCCGGTGACGGATGAGAACTTTAGCCGAGGCTCGGGAGAGTTGCCAACTCGGGGTGCCCTCGGCGCGTCCCCGGCGGATTCCGGGGGCGAGAGCGAGGGCGCTCCCCTGGAACTTCCTAGGAAGCTGGGTGGGGTGGTCGAAGGGATTGCGGGGGGTCAACCGAAGGGCCAGGTCGGGGCGACGCGACGCGCCGAAAAAGAGCTGTCCGGGTTCCGACTGTGGCACGCCCGACCGGCCGGCTCGGTAACGCGCTGTGCTCATATCGATGGGCTACCGTAACCGCGTGACGAGACGTGCCGCCGATGTCCGCCTGGATTCCCTGCTGCGTACAGCCTGCGACGTGATCGTCGAACGCGGACTCGCCAACACCCGGACGGCCGACGTGGCGCAGGCCGCCGGGGTCAGCCAGGCGCTCGTCTTCTACCACTTCGCCACCAAGGAACGCCTGCTGGCGCAGGCCTTCGCGTACGCGGTGGAGCAGGACCTGGCCCGGCTGGACGTGGTGGTCCGCTCCTCCGCCCCACCGCTGACCAAGCTGCGCAAGCTGCTGCGCCTCTACACCCCGCCCGGGCGGTCGATCTCCTGGTCCATGTGGATCGACGGCTGGGCCGAGTCGCTGCGCACCCCGGAGGTGGAGAGGGTCTCCCGCCGGCTCGACCTGCGGTGGCGGCAGGACCTCGCCGCGGTGATCGCCGACGGGGTGACCGACGGCACCTTCGTCTGCGCCGACCCGATGGCCGCCGCCTGGCGGATCAACGCGGTGATGGACGGGCTGGCCGTCCAGCTCGCGGTGCACGAGCGGGTGATCTCCCGGCGGCAGTTCGCCGACTGGATCCGGCTGATCACCGCCCGGGAGCTGGGTCTGGACCCCGCCCAGCTCGACTGACTGCTCCACCCGCCCGGCGCCCTCCGGGCTCGGGGGCAGCGCCGCGGAGCCGCGGCACCGGCCGCCCGAGGGCCGGACGACCGGGCAAAACCGCCCGGACCGGTACGGACAGCCGCGACAATCGGCGGCATGGACCTGCTGGAGACGTACCGACGAAGCCTGGCCGAGTTCGTCGACCGGGTCGAGCAGGTCGCGCCCGGGCAGTGGTCGGACCCGACGCCCTGCCCCGACTGGGACGTCCGCGCGCTGGTCAACCACGTGGTCAGCGAGGACCGGTGGACCGCGCCGCTGCTCGCCGGCCGGACCGTCGAGGAAATCGGCGACCGGTTCGAGGGGGACCAGCTCGGCGACGACCCGATCGGGGCGGTCCGGCAGGTGGCGTCCCAGGCCGAGGTGGCGGCCAGTCATCCGGGCGCGCTCGACACCACGGTGCACCTCACGGCCGGGGAGACGCCGGCAGGTGAGTACCTGAACCAGCTCGTCGCCGAGCACCTCGTACACGGATGGGACCTGGCGGTGGCGATCGGGGCGGACCCGCGCCTGGACGGCGACGTGGTCGCCGCCTGCACCCGGTGGTTCGAGGCCCGGGTCGCCGACTACCGCAGCGGCGACCTGGTCCGGCCCGGGCTCGACGTGAGGGCCGGCGCCGACGCGCAGGACCGGCTGATCGCCGCCTTCGGCCGCGACCCGGACTGGACGCCGCCGGCCTGACCGGTTCACCGAGACCGGCGGACGGCCGGACCGCGTTGCCGGTCAGGAGTTGCCGCAGGGGTGTCGGAACCGGAACGACCGCGCCCGGGCCGGCGCGGCCGAGGGGGTGCGCCGGCCGGACGCCCGAGGGGGGTCCGGCGTCCGACCGACGCCGTCAACGGTCAGCCGGCGTACCCCTGTCCGGGGGCCGCGGGGCGGCGACGCTGGCGCTCCCGCAGCCGGCGCCGGGCCGGCGGGTGGACGTTGGCCAGGTCGAGGTCGCCGCCGTGGTGGGCGATCACCCGGTGGTCCATCACCCGCCGCCAGAGCGGGGGTACCAGTGCGGCGACCACCATGGTGGCGTAGCCGGCCGGCAGCTGCGGCGAGGTGTCGAAGCTGCGCAGCGTCTGGTAGCGGCGCAGCGGGTTGGCGTGGTGGTCACTGTGCCGCTGGAGCTGGATGAGGAAGACGTTGGTGACCGTGCGGTCGCTGTTCCAGCTGTGCCGGGGGTCGACCTTCTCGTAGCGGCCGGCGGCGGTGCGCTGCCGGGCCAACCCGTAGTGCTCCAGGTAGTTGACCACCTCGAGCAGGCTGAAGCCGACCACCGCCTGGAGCAGCAGGAACACCAGTACGCCGGGGCCGAAGGCGAGCATCAGCGCGGCATAGAGCACCAGTGTCATCGCCCAGGCGTTGAGGATGTCGTTGCGCCACGTCCACGGGCTGCGGCCCCGGAGCCGGAACCGGCTGGTCTCCAGCCGCCAGGCCGACCGCAGGCTGCCCCCGACGGTACGCGGCCAGAACGCCCAGAAGCTCTCCCCCAGCCGTGAGCTGGCCGGGTCCTCCGGGGTGGCCACCCGGGTGTGGTGGCCCCGGTTGTGCTCCACGTAGAAGTGCCCGTAGCCGGTCGGCGCGAGGGCGACCTTGGAGAGCCAGCGCTCCGCGGTCTCCCGCTTGTGGCCCAGTTCGTGGGCGGTGTTGATGGCGATGCCGTTGACCACCCCGACGCTGGCGACCAGCCCGGCCGCAGCCAGCCAGGACAGGTCGCCGCGCGCCCAGACGGCGCAGCAGAGCACCAGGGCGGCGTACTGGGTGGGCAGGTAGAGGTAGGTGAGCCAGCGGTAGTAGCCGTCGGCGGACAGCCGGGGCACCGCCTCCTCGGGCGGGTTGCGCCGGTCGTCGCCGATCAGCAGGTCCACCACCGGGATGAGCCCGAAGACCACCACCGGGGTGAGCCACCAGGCCCAGGCGCCGCCGCCGTCCCGCCAACCCAGCCAGCCCAGGAAGGGCAGCACCGGGACGAGCAGGGCCAGCGGCCAGAGCGGCTTGCGGGTGTCGTGCCAGGCGACGGGAGGAACCGTCGCGTCGGGGCTGATGGCCATCGCCGACCTCCGATCTCACGGGCTGTCCTGACTGTGGCACCGGCCACTCCTTTTTACAAGAGGCAAGTTTTTGTAAAGCAACAACGGTGATCGCCGCCGCACCCACCGTCACGGATGACCTTGCCCTCGCCCGATCTGCCTGGTATTCACAGATGCGCATGCGTAACAGCGCCTGCACCGGGCCGGCGCAGCGTCGGCCCCCGCTCCCACGAGGAGGTCCCGTGCCCAGACCGGAGTGGACACTTCCGACGAGCCGGCCCCGACGCCGGCTCGTCCCCGTACTGGCGGCCGCCGCCGTGGTGGCCGCCCTGCTGCCCGGCGGCGCCACCGCCGCCGCCGCGCCGGGCGACGCCGCGACCGCGACACCGGGCCACTCCGGCTCGTTCGCCGACGACAGCCACCAGGCCGCCGACCTCGACAACCGCACGGGTACGGCCGCGCCCGACGCCCGGCAGCGCGGCCTCGCCCGACGGGTCGACGCCGACGTGCGGTGGAACCGGCTCGGCACCCCGCACGCGCTCGGCCCGACCCGGACGCCGCTCGCCACCGGCCTGCCCGCCGACCCGGAGGCGGCCGCCCGGCGCTACCTCACCGACAACCGGGACCTGTTCGGCCTCGACGCCGCCTCGGTCGCCGCGATGGACCGGCTGCTGGTCCGGCCGATCGGCGACGGCGCGGTGGTCACCCTGCGGCAGCGCTTCGGCGACCTGCCCGCCGGCCACGACGGGCTGGTCACCGTGGCGGTCGCCGACGGCGCCGTCATCTCGGTCAGCTCCTCCCTCGCCCGGGACGCCGCCGCGCCCGCCCCCGCCACCCTCACCAGCGAGCAGGCGTACGCGGCCGCGCTCGCCGACGCCGGCCTGGACGCCGCCCGGGTGGCCAGCCACCACGTCCGCCCGGTCGCGGTACCCACCCCGCTCGACGGCACCCGGGCCGCGTACGAGGTGACCCTGATCGGCGCGGACAGCGACCACCCGGCCGCCTTCACCACCTACGTCGACGGCATCACCGGCGCAGTGCTGGTCCGCGAGGACCTCGTCGACTTCGACTCGGACAACCCGAGCTGGGCGGTCTACCCGGCCACCCCGCCGCAGGACCTCGCCCCCGGGCAGGACCCCCGGGTGCGCTGGTGCGCCGACCCCGCTCCGGGCTGCGCCGCCGCGTTCCGCGACCCGGCCACCGGCAACGCCTGGGACGTCGACAAAGCCACCGGCACGCCGACCGGCACCTCGCGCGGCAACTCCGCCAACACGGTGGTCTCCTGGGGCGCGGGCAGCCCGCTGCTGCCGGCCACCGCCAGCCCGGAGCGCCGCTACGAGTACCCGTTCACCGACCAGTGGCACCAGGCCCGCTGCAACCCGGCGGTGTTCACCTCCGCGCAGCGCAACGACGCCGACGCCGCCATCGCCAACCTCTTCGCCATGCACAACCGGATGCACGACTGGGCCTGGCACCTCGGCTTCACCGAGGCCACCTGGAACCTGCAGGCGGTCAACGTGAGCGGGGCCGGTCTCGGCGGCGACGCCGAGCAGGGCCGCGCCCAGCAGGGCGCGCTGTCCGGCAACCGGAACAACGCCAACCAGGGCACGCCGCGCGACGGCCTGCCGCCCACCACCAACATGTACCTGTGGCAGCCGCAGGCCGGCGGGCCGTACCCGCCGTGCGTGGACGGCGACTACGACATGACGGTGATCGGGCACGAGTACACGCACGCCATCACCAACCGCATGATCGCCGGTCCGGACAGCGGCATCGGCGGCCTCCAGGGCGGCGCGATGGGCGAATCGTGGAGCGACCTGCTCGCCGCCGAGTACCTCTACGAGCACGGCCTGCGCGCCCCCGGCCAGACGCCCTTCGTCACCGGCGGGTACGTCACCGGCAACCTGATCAGCGGCATCCGCAACCACGACTTCAGCCGCAGCCCGCTCAACTACTCCGACGTCGGCTACAACACCGCCGGCCCGGCGGTGCACGCCGACGGGGAGATCTGGAGCGCCACCAACTACCGGATCCGCTCCGCGCTGGTCAAGCGGTACGGGTCGGGCACCCCGCAGCGGCAGCTCGACTGCGCGCAGGGGAGGGTCGCCGCGGACAGCTGCCCGGGCAACCGGCGCTGGGCGCAGCTGGTCTTCGACTCGTTCCTGCTCCAGGCGGCCAGCCAGGTCAGCATGCTCGACATGCGGGACAACCTGCTCACCGCCGACCGGCTCCGCTTCGGCGGGGCCAACCAGGAGCTGATCTGGGCCGAGTTCGCCCGCTCCGGGATGGGCCGGGACGCCGCCACCAACGGCGCCACCGACACCGACCCGACGCCGAGCTTCGCCAGCCCGTACGGCGACAACGCCACGCTCACCCTGCGGCCGAAGGGGGACAGCGCCGAGGCGCCGATCCGGCTGTACGTGGGCGACTACGAGGCCCGGGCCACCCCGATCGCCGACACCGACCCGGCCACCGCCCTGCCGGACACCTTCGAGGCGGTCGCCGGTACGCACCAGCTGCTGGCGGTGGCGCCCGGCTTCGGGCACCAGCGGCTCAGCGTCGTCGCTGGCGCCGGCCAGGAGGGGTACGTCGACCTGCGGCTGAGCCGCAACCTGGCGTCCACCACCTCCGGCGCGGTCATCACCGGCGACGGGGTGAACCTGGAGCGGATCGGCGACGACACCGAGAGCACCAACTGGGCGTCGCTGACCGGGGTGGCCGGCCGGGGTGTCACGGTGGCGCTGCCCGGTGGCGCCCCGCAGGTGGTCAAGCGGGTCAACGTCAGCGCCATGCTGCGCCCGGCGATCGCCGCGGACCCCGACGCGGGCGGGCAGAACGCGTTGACCGCCCTGCGTTCCTTCGCCGTGCTCACCTGCAACGCGACCACCACCGACTGCGCCGACCCGGCGCGCTGGGAGCGGATCTACACCAGCGCCGGCGACGCGTTCCCGGGTGGGAAGTACCGGGCGTACACCCGGGACATCAACCTGCGGTCGTTCCCGGTGCCGACCACGCTCGCCACCCACGTGCGGCTGGAGGTGCTGGCCAGCCAGTGCACCGGCGGCCCGGCGTACGCCGGTGAGCAGGACGACGACCCGGCCACCAGCACCGACTGCGCGACCGCCAGCCCGGCGCGCGACCAGGTCCGGATCGCCGAGTTCCAGGTGTTCTCGAAGTGAACCCCGCCGGGGTCGGGTGGCGTCGCCGCCCGGCCCCGGCGGCCCCCGATCAGCGGCGCGTCGCCGCCCAACGCCCGGTCCGGCGGGCCCGTTCGTACGCCGGACCGCCGAGGTCGGCTTCGCCGCCGCGTGCCGCGCGGGTCAGCTGCCGCAACCTGAGCAGCAGCCGGGCGCCGAGGACGAGCAGCAGCCCGCCGAGGAGGAAGGCGGCCTGCACCA
>NZ_JAGPYL010000195.1:0-7638 GCF_018070095.1 Micromonospora sp. U56 | reverse complement strand
CCCCGCGGGGCGGGCAGCCGGGTCGTACCCGCCCGCGCGCTGACGCGCTGCCCGGCACCCGGGCCGGCCGGCGGACCCCGGGTGCCGCGTGCGGCGGCACCCGGGGTTGCGCCGGTCACCGGCGCGGCCGGCCCGGTCAGGTGGCGACGCGGGCCAACAGCGTGAACGCCCGGACCGGATCGTCGGCGAGCTGGGCGCGGTCGGCTTCGGCGATCAGCGTCGCCCAGTCCGCCGGCGCGCTTCCCCGCACGACCGCGGACTGGGCGGCCTCGCGGGCCACCGCGAGGATCGCGTCGTTCCGCGCGGCGGAGCCCTGACCCGTGCCGAGCTGCCGGCCGAGCGGCCGCAGCACCTCCGGCGCGTTGCCAAGTGAGCCGTCGGCGTTCCAGTTGCCCGGCGCCAGCGCCGCGCGCAGCTCCGGCCGCTGGTCGGCCACGGCCGCCAGCCCGGACCGGCCGTGGTCGGTCCGCAGTCCCCAGCCGAACGGGTACAGCGGTTGGTAGTCCCGGTCGCCGACGTTGATCGGCACCTGGGCCTCGCTGCGCGGCCAGGTCACCGGGAGGCGGCCGGTGAAGGGCCGCCGGCCGAAGAGGACGTCGGCGACCCCGGCGCCCTCGCTGCCGGGCAGCCACGACGCCACCAGGGCGTCGATCTTGCCGAGCTGGTCCGTCACGATCTGCGGCCGTCCGGAGACCACGAGGACGACGCACGTCTCGATCTCGGCGCAGACCTTGTCGATCACCGCCTGGTCGGCGGGCTGCAGGCGCAGCGACTTCTCCTCCTGCTGGGGCGTCGAGCACCAGCCGCACTCCGGGCCGCCCACGTCGCCGTACCCCTCGGCGTACGGCGTCTCGCCGACCACCACCACGCCGACGTCGGCGCCGGCGGTGGGCGCCGTGGCGTCCGCGCTGTAGGTGACCCGGGCCTGCGGCGCCACCTGCCGGATGCCCTCCAGGATCGTGGCGCCGGGGATGAGGTCGCCCGACTGGCCCTGCCAGGTGATGGTCCAGCCGCCGGCCTGGTTGCCGATGTCGTCGGCGTTGCGGCCGGCGACGTACAGGTTGGCGTCGCGGCGCAGCGGCAGCGCCCGCCCGTTGTTCTTCAGCAGCACCTGCGACTTCGCCACCGCGTCCCGGCCGATCGCCCGGTGCTTCGCGCTGCCGACCTGGTCGACGTTCGCCGCCGAGGCGTACGGCTGCTCGAAGAGCCCGAGCTCGAACTTCTTGCGCAGGATGCGCCGCACGGCGTCGTCGAGGCGGGCCCGGCTGACCCGGCCGGCGGTCACCTCGGCCAGGAGCAGCTCCTCGAACTGCGGGGCGGTGTTCGGTTCCATGAACATGTCGGTGCCGGCGTTCACGCCGACCCGGACCTTGTACGCGGTCAGGCCGGTGTTGGTCGGCTCGGCCGGGTCGGGAATCTGGTGGATGCCCTCCCAGTCGGAGATCAGGAACCCGTCGAAGCCCATCCGGCCCTTCAGGACGTCGGTGAGCAGCTCCCGGTTGGCGTGCATCTTCGTCGGGTTGCCGAGGCCGTCCTCGGTCCAGTCCACGCTGGAGAAGGAGGGCATCACGCTGCCGACGTGGTGTCGCCACAGGGCGGGACCGTAGGGCGAGAGGTCGGTCCGGGCGAAGTGGGCCCGGTCGGTCACCGTCACGCCCTGGTCGATGGGGTACCGCTGCTCCCACCACGGCTTGCCCTCGTTGGCGGCCGCGGTGGCCTCGTCGTAGTCGGTGTCGCCGTCGCCGGCGTAGTGCTTGGCGGTGGCCAGCACCCGGTCGGCGTCGTCGAGCTGGCCGGCACGGCGTCCCTGCAGGCCGTCGATGACGGTCTCCATCGGGATGACCAGCGCGGGATCCTCACCGAAGCTCTCGTAGCTGCGCCCCCACCGCTCGTCCCGGGAGACGCACACGCACGGAGCGAAGTTCCACGGGATGCCGGTCGCCCGCACCTCGGTCGCGGTGGCGTGCCCGATCCGCTCCACCAGGGCTGGGTCGCGGGTGGCCCCGAGGCCGACGTTGTGCGGGAAGACGGTGGCCCCGTACACGTTGCCGTGCCCGTGCACGGCGTCGATGCCGTAGATCATCGGGATCTGCAGTCGGGTGCTCAGCGCCTGCGCCTGGAACTCGTTGACCATGTCGACCCAGGCGGCCGGCGTGTTGGTGGCGGGCGTCGAGCCCCCGCCGGACAGCACGGAACCGAGCCGCCACTGCGCGACCAGCGTGGGATCCGCGGCCACGGCGGCCCGCTCGGCCTGGGTCATCTGGCCGATCTTCTCCTCGACCGTCATCCGACCGAGCAGGTCGGCGACGCGCCGGTCGACCGGCAGCCTCCGGTCGAGGTACGGCAGGCCGTGCGCGTTGACCACCAGGACCGGCTGACCGTCGACGGTGGCGCCGGTGGAGGCCGTGGCGAGCGTCAGTGGGATGGTCTCGGCCGTCTCGGCGGTCCGGTCGCCGTGGACGGTGACGGTGATCGGCCGGGCGGTGCCGGACCGGCTGCCGGCCGGAAAGGTCAGTGCCCCGGCGGCGGGGGCGTAGTCGGCGCCGGCGGTGGCGGTGCCGCTGCCCGTGGTGTAGCGGACGGTCGTCGGGGCCGCCAACGGGCGTCCGTCCGACGTGGTCACCGAGACGGCGACCTCCGCCCGGCCACCCTCGCCGACGGTCTGGACCATCCGGTCCGCGGCGACGGTGACGGTCTGGGTCCTCGCGGCCGAAGCGGAGGACGCCGGCAGCAGCGATGCGGCCAGGACGACGGTTCCGACGAGTGCGACGCGGCTGCGCCAGCAGGAACTCATGTGGTGCCTCCCTACGGGAGTCGGCCGCCCGCACCCTCTCGGTGCGGGATCGCCCTCGTCCCGGTAAGGAATCCTTCCCAATCCCATCAGGGCGCGTCAATATTACGGCGCAATAAAAGTCGGGTGGAGGCGGGCGGCGGCGCCGGACGGGGTGACGGCGAACGAGGCGCGCCCGGCATCCGGGGCGGCGCGAAACGCTTGGCAGAGTTGGTGTGAGGAGCGGTATGCTCCCTCGCGATGATGACCCCTCGTGGCAGATTGGGGGTCCCGTCCGCGCAAGGTGAGTGCTGATGCACTCCCGGGCCGCGGATGCGGATTCTCGCCTTTCCTTGTGGCGGCGCGTGCGCGAGTTCGCCGTGCCGCCGTCCATGATCGAGACTGCGACCGCCCGTCGCCGCGTCGGCGACTGGGCCGGGGCGTGCGCTGCCGCGCGCGTCGACGTCGACCCGAGCCTGCGCGCGGTGGCCCGCACCCACGGTCGGGAACTCGCGGCCCGGGTCCGGGCCGACCTCCGGGAGCTGGCGCCCGACCTGTTGCGCTGGCACCTGCCGAGGATCGCCCCTGACGGGCTGCTGCGCCCCGGCCTGACCATCGCGCTCGCCCGGTACGAAGAGGCCGGACGCGACGGCGACGCCCCCGTGCACCTGGTGGCCCGCACGCCACCAGCATGGGCGGACGCCGGTCAGCGATTCAGTCTGGCGCTCTGGGACGGCCACCAGGACGGCCGTCACCCCCATCCACACCCCGACCGTCGGTTCCGTCTCGACCTGCACCGTCACCTCTGGGACGCGCGCCGGGCCGCCGAGCTGAGGACGCGGTCGGGAGCGGACCGGTTGCCCGCCGACCGCCTCGCCGCAGTAAACGCCGGTCCGTCGGAGGCGGCGCCGCCAGGTCTCGACCGCGTGAATCGGTGGGCGGCCGAGGCCGCGATCCTGCTCCGCGCCGAGGGCCGGACCGACGGTGCCGTCAACGTACGACTCGGCGGCCGGCGTCGGCTCGTCCTGGAGCTGGCTCCGGACGGAGGCATCCTCCGGTCGCCAGCCCGGCGGGGCGCCGAGGAGCTGCCGGTGCTCCCGGACGCGGCGACCTGGGTGCTGCCGGACCTGGCACTGCTCCGCGCCGGGCTGATCGAGGTCGACCGGCTGCACCCGCTGGTGGCCTCGGCACTGGCACCCGAGCATCCGGCGGTCGGCGTGCCGTGGGTGCCGCAGCGGGCCGGTCAGCCACGGCTCGTCCGGTGCCGGGGCGCCCAGCACCGGATCGGCCTGGTCGACGGGGTGCTGGTCGCGCTGGACCACGACCAGGCCGAGATCCGCCGGGAGGAACTGCTGGCCGCGCTCACCGGCACCCCGCTCGCCTGCCTGCGGGCGATCGACGAGGCGCACCGCCACCCGGAATGCCTCGACGACGTCCGCGCCCGGCTGGACCACGGCGACACCGCCGGCGCGCTGGCCGCCGTCGAGGCGCTGCTCGGCCCCGCGGCGCTGCTGCGCGCCGGTGCGCTGCGCGACGAACTGGAGACGGCCGCGTCGCGGCGGGTCACGTACGGGCTGTTCCGGGCGGGGCTCGCCGGAAGCGGGCCCGGTCCCGAGCATTCGGACCGTCGCCGGACCCGTGACCGCCGCTCCCGCCCGCGCCACGGCACCACGCGCTGACCCGTGGGTCCGACCCCGCCGCGCTGTCCCACCCGCCACGAACCCAAAGGTGATCACACATGCCCATGCCGACCGACATCTCCGCCGAAGCCGCCCAGCTCGACGTCGCCGCCGAGTTGCTCGCCCTGCTGGGCGACACCACCACCGAACCGCGCCCCGACACCCAGTTGGAGGCCCTGACGCTGGCCGTCGCCGCCGACCTGCCGGTGCTGCTCTGGGGCGAGCCGGGGATCGGCAAGACCGCGGCCCTGACCCAGCTCGCCGCGTCCCTGGACCTGCCGCTGACCACGGTGATCGCCAGCGTCCACGAGCCGTCCGACTTCTCCGGGCTGCCGGTCGTCGGCGACGACCCCGCCGTGCAGGGTGTGCCGATGGCCCCGCCGGACTGGGCGGTGCGCCTGGTCCGCGCCGGCCGGGGGCTGCTCTTCCTCGACGAGCTGTCCACCGCGCCGCCGGCCGTGCAGGCCGCCCTGCTCCGCCTGGTGCTCGAGCGCCGCATCGGCGCCCTGCGACTGCCGCCCGGCGTGCGGATCGTGGCCGCCGCGAATCCGCGCTCCTCGGCCGCGGACGGCTGGGAGCTGAGCCCGCCGCTGGCCAACCGCTTCGTCCATCTCCAGTGGACCCACGACCACGAGGTCGTCGTACGCGGCCTCGGCGGAACCTGGCCCCGGGCGGCCCTGCCCCGGCTCGACCCGCGGCGGCTGTCGGCGGCCGTCGCCTTCGCCCGCCGCGCGGTGTGCGGGCTGCTGTCGGCCCGGCCGACGTTGGTGCACCGGCTGCCCACCACCGAAGGTCGCCGGGGCGGCGCCTGGCCGTCGCCGCGGAGCTGGGAGATGACGCTGCGCCTGGTCGCCTTCGCGACCGCGGCGGGCACCTCCCGGGACGTGTTGTCGATGCTGGTCAGGGGCGCCGTCGGGGACGGCCCGGGGCTGGAGCTGCTGGCCAGCATGGACCGGATGGACCTGCCGGACCCGGAGGTGCTGCTGGCCGATCCGGCCGCCGCCGTCCTCCCGGAGCGGGGTGACCTGCGCCAGGCCGTGCTGGACGGCGTGGTGGAGGCGGTGCGCCGGCGTCCGGAGAAGTCCCGCTGGGACGCGGCGTGGACGCTGCTGGTCCGGGCGCTCGACACGGGAGCCCCGGACCTGGTGGTAGTCCCCGCGTCCACCCTCGCCGCGCTGCGCCGCGAGGACTGGGACGTTCCGGCGTCGATCGAGCGGCTCGCCGGCGCGGTGTCGCTGTCCCGGCGGGCCGACGAGGCGGCGGCCCGGGTGGCCGCCGCCGCGGGGGCCGGCCGGTGATCGCCGACCGCACCGACATGCTGGACCTCGACAAGCTCTTCGCCGCCCGGCTGCACGCCGCCCGGGTCCGGCCCTACCTGGCGACGGCGCTGTTCGCCCTGCACGTGGTGCCGTCGCGGCAGGTGCCGACGATGGCCGTGGACCCGCACTGGCGGTGCTACGTCGCACCGGCGTTCGTGGACCGGACCCCGGTGGAGGAACTCGCCGGGGTGTGGGTCCACGAGGTCTCGCACCTGCTGCGCGACCACCATGGGCGCAGCGACCGGGTGGCGCGCGAACGCGGCCTGACCGGGCCGGGGGAACGGCTGCGGATGAACATCGCCGCCGACTTCGAGATCAACGACGACGTGTTCGGTGACGGCCTGGCCCGGCCCGACGGGGCCGTCGATCCACGGCACCTGGGACTGCCCGAGGGTGAGCTGATGGAGGACTACCTGCGCCAGTTCCGGCTCGGGCCGGATACCCAGGACCTGGCCTGGTTGGACTGCGGCAGCGGGGCCGACGGGCTGGAGCGCGGGTGGGACCTGGGACCCGACGGCGCGCACGGGCTCACCGCGCAGGAGCGGGACGCGGTGCGGTTCCGCGTGGCCGAGGGCATCACCGCCCGGCCCGGGACCACGCCGGCGGGCTGGCGACGGTGGGCGGAGGAGGCGTTCCACCCACCGCAGCCGTGGCGGGACCTGCTGGGCGCGGCGGTCCGTTCGGCGGCCTCCGCGCCCGGGGTGGGGGAGGACTACACCTACGGACGGCCGTCGCGGCGCTCCGCCGGCGTGCCCGGCGCCATCCTGCCGAGCCTGCGGCGCACGCCCCCTCGAGTCTGCGTGGTGATCGACACGTCGGGGTCGGTCAGTGACGCCGAGCTGGGCAGCGCGCTGCTGGAGGTCGCCGCCATCTCCCGGGCCGTGGGCGGGCGGCGGGACCTGGTCAGCGTGCTGCCGTGCGACGCGGCGGCCCGGGTCGTGCATCCGCTGTGTCGCGCCGAGGACATCCCGCTGGTGGGCGGCGGGGGAACGGACCTGCGGACGGGTTTCGCCCGGGCCCTGCGCAGCCGGCCCCGACCGGACGTCGTCGTGGTGCTGACCGACGGTCAGACGCCCTGGCCGACCTCGCGGCCGTCGTGCCGGACGGTGGTGGGGTTGTTTCCCCGCGCCCGGCCGGTGGACGAGGCGGATCCCGACTACGTGCCGGACTCGCCGCCGGACTGGGCGCGGGTGGTCGTCATCGGTGCCAGGTGAGGTGGCCCGGGCCCCTGCGCGGCCAGTCAGGCCAGGGCGGCCACGGCGGCGTCCGCGCCGTTGCGCCAGAGCACGCCGACCTCGCTGAAGCCGGCGGCGCGCAACGCCGCCAGGTGCCAGTCGGCCGGCGGGTTCCACTCCGGACTGTGCCCGGTCGGGTAGATCTGTCGCCGCTTCTCCACCAGTGAAGAGGGGCTGTCGAGAGCTGACGCGAACTTGTTGCCAGAGACTGGCAATTGCAGCGGGCCGCCGATAGCGGGATCGCCGGCGGTGCACACCGCTGAGGCGGATCGACGTGGGCCGGGACGGAGATGCCTCGACCCGCCGGCCGGGGCTCGCCGGGGACCGCTGTCCCGGGGACGGATCGTTACGCTGCTCGCGTGGCAGACGAGGGCGTGCCGACCACACCTGCCGGGGTGGTGACCTGGTCGGTGGACGACCCGATCGTGGCGGCGGTGCGGGAGGTGCTGGCGGCGATGCCGTCCGGGTGCAGCTGGCTGCTGCCGGTGACCCAGGACGGTGAGGTCGTCGACTTCGGCGTGGCCGCCACCAGCGAACAGGGCCGCGACGTCTACGGCCGGGGAGCCGGGCGGGTGGGCGGGCTGCTCAGCGCCCTCTATCCCGGCATGGTCGGCGGCGTGCTGTGGCAGACGTAC
>NZ_JAGPYL010000194.1:0-7734 GCF_018070095.1 Micromonospora sp. U56 | reverse complement strand
GCCAGCCGCGCCGGGCGGCCTGGTAGGCCAGGCCGGGGCGGGTGTCCACCCCGGCGACTGTCATCAGGTCGGCGAGCCGGCGTTGCACGGTGCGCCGGCTCACCCCGAGCTGGGAGGCGATGGACTTGTCCGGCACCCCGGCCACGAAGAGCGAGAGCAGCCGGACCTCGTCGGCGTCCGGCAGGTAGCCGTCCGCCTCGCCGGTCGGCGTGGTGGCGGACCGCAGCGGAGTGGCCACCAGCCAGTGGCTCTCGAAGAGGGCGAGCAGCGCGTCGAGCAGTTGGCTGCGGCCGATCACCGCGGCGCTCGGCTCTCCGACATCCCGGTCGGGCACCAGCGGGCAGATCGCCGTCCGGGCGTCCACGATGGCCAGCCGGACCGGCAGCCGGTCCAGCACCCGGGCCTGCTCGCCGGCGCGTACGCCCTGCTCCACGTCCGCCAGCGCGCCCGGCTCGAGGAGCATCTCCCGCTCGTAGATGGCCCGGTAGCGCACCCCGCGGGCCAGCGCGTCGAACTCCTCGACGTTCTCCGATCCGGGCATCGTCAGCGGGTTCGCCCGGCAGAACCAGAGCACCTCGCTGCGCGCCGAGTTCTGCACGTCGCGCAACCGTTCCCGGAGCACCCCGGCGCCGGTGATCACCTCCACCAGGTGGTCGGCGTCGTGCCGGCGCAGGCCGGCCCGGTACTCCTCGGTGAGCCGGGTGACCGCCGCGCGGGCCGCCTCCAGTGCCTCCTGGCGGCGCAGCAACGCCTCGCCGAGCGCGACGTCGGGGGCCAGCGGCCGCAGCGGTCCGTCCGGGTCGGGACCGGTCGGCAGGACCAGCCCCTTGTCGCGCAGGGTGTCGAGCTGGGCGACGACCTCGGCGCGCGGGCGGCGCAGCCACCGGGCCAGCTCGTCGACCCGCGCCACGGTGAGCTGCACCAGGCGGCGGTACAGCTCCTCCTCGTCCGGAGTCAGGCCGATCACGTCCAACACGGGGCTGAACTGTACGCACGACTCCCCCCGGTGTCGCCGACTGGTCAAGTGTCGGGGACCGCGTCTACTGTCGGTTGCTGTGCTGGAAGAGCTGCGCATCACCGGACTGGGCGTCATCGAGGACACCACGCTGCCGTTGACCGGCGGGATGAACGTCATCACCGGCGAGACCGGTGCCGGCAAGACCATGGTGGTGACCGGCCTCGGCCTGCTCTTCGGTGGCCGGGCCGACGCCGGGCGGGTCCGGGCCGAGCCGGGCCGGGCGGTGGTCGAGGGGCGGCTGCGCCTCGGTGGCCGGCTCGCGGACGCGGTGCACGCCCGGATCGTCGACGCCGGCGGCGAGCCCGACGAGGACGGCTCGCTGCTGCTGAGCCGCACGGTCACCGTCGAGGGCCGGTCCCGGGCCCACCTGGGCGGGCGGAGCATGCCGGTGTCGATGCTCGGCGAGGTCGGCGAGCAGGTGGTGGCGGTGCACGGCCAGTCCGACCAGCTGCGCCTGCTGCGTCCGGCCGAGCAGCGCGCCGCGCTGGACCGGTTCGCCGGGCCGGAGCACGAGAAGCTGCTCGACGCGCTGCGCGAGGCGTACGGCCGGTGGCGGCACGTGGTGGACGACCTGGCCGACCGGCGGCGCAACGCCCGAGCCCGCAACCAGGAGGCCGACCTGATGCGGCTGGGCCTCGACGAGATCACCCGGGTCGACCCGCAGCCCGGCGAGGACGACGAGCTGAAGGCCGAGGCGCAGCGGCTGGAGCACGCCGAGGGGCTGCGCACCGCGGCCCAGCTCGCCCACCAGTGCGTCGCCGGTGGCGCGGAGGCCGCCGACGAGACCCCGGACGCCATGGCGCTGCTGGGCACCGCCCGGCGCACCCTCGAGGCGCAGGCCGGCACCGATCCGGCCCTCGGCGAGCTGGCGGTCCGGCTGGAGGAGGCGGCCACCCTGGTCGCCGACGTCTCCGCCGAGCTGTCGACGTACCTGGCGGCGCTGGACGCGGACCCGGCCCGGTTGCAGGTCATCTACGAGCGGCGGGCCGCGCTGCGCGCGCTGACCCGCAAGTACGCCGACGACGTCGACGGGGTCATCGCCTGGGCCGAGCGGGCCCGCACCCGACTGTCCGATCTGGACAACTCCGACGAGCTGCTCGACGAGCTGGACCGCGAGGCCACCCGGCTCGCCGGCGAGGTGGCCGAGCTGGCCGGCCGGGTGTCCACCTCCCGCCAGGAGGCGGCGACCCGCTTCGCCGAGCAGGTCACCGTCGAGCTGGCCGGGCTGGCCATGCCGCACGCCCGGATCGACGTGGCGGTGGTCTCCCGGCCGGCGGGCCGGGCCGAGCCGAGCCTCACGGTCAACGGCGTCGAGGCCGGCATCGGCCCGGACGGCGCCGACGAGGTCGAGTTGCGGCTGCTGGCCCACCCGGGCGCGCCCTCGCTGCCGCTGCAGCGCGGCGCCTCCGGCGGCGAGCTGTCCCGGGTGATGCTCGCCATCGAGGTGGTCTTCGCCGGCTCCGGCGGCCCGCCCACGCTGGTCTTCGACGAGGTGGACGCCGGCGTCGGCGGCCAGGCGGCGGTGGAGATCGGCCGCCGGCTGGCCCGGCTGGCCCGCAGCCACCAGGTGCTGGTGGTCACCCACCTGCCCCAGGTGGCCGCCTTCGCCGACCGGCACCTCGTGGTGGCGAAGGACACCGGGGGAGCGGTGACCACCAGCGGGGTCCGTGTGGTGGAGGACACCGAGCGGGCCCGGGAGCTGGCCCGGATGCTCGCGGGTTTGCCGGATTCCGACCTGGGTATCGCGCATGCGGAGGAACTCCTGGCGGTGGCGGCCAAGGAAAGGCGGCCCTGACCGTCGCTATTGTGAGCGCAAGCACACCGGCCTGCGCTCCGGTGTGCTTCCCTGGGTAGGCGGCCCTGCTCAGGCATGTCGCGACAGAAAAGCCTGCCTCACATGCCAGGATGGTCACGATGCGTCTACCCACGTTGCGCCGGACCCGGAACGCGGAACCGGGCTCAGTCCTCGGCACCGCACGTCTCGATCGTCGTACGAAACGGCTGGTCGGCCGGCTCCGCCCCGGTGACATCGCGGTGATCGACCACGTCGACCTGGACCGGGTGGCGGCCGACTCGCTGGTCGCCGTCGGCGTCGCCGCGGTGCTCAACGCCAAGCCGTCGGTCTCCGGGCGCTACCCCAACCTCGGCCCCGAGGTGCTGGTGGGCGCCGGCATCCCGCTCCTCGACGACCTGGGCGAGGGGGTGTTCGAGCGGATCCGCGAGGGCGACACGATCCGGATCGAGGGCAACACCGTCTACGTCGGCGACGAGCCGGTCGCCCACGGGGAGCTGCAGGACGCCGAGACGGTGGCCAAGGCGATGGCCGACGCCCGGGAGGGGCTGTCGGTCCAGCTCGAGGCGTTCGCCGCCAACACCATGGACTACCTGCGGCAGGAACGCGACCTGCTGCTCGACGGGGTGGGCGTACCGGACATCCAGACCCAGGTCCAGGGCCGGCACTGCCTGATCGTGGTCCGCGGCTACGACTACAAGGACGACCTGGACGTGCTGCGCCCGTACATCCGGGAGTTCAAGCCGGTGCTGATCGGCGTGGACGGCGGGGCGGACGCGCTGGTCGAGGCGGGGTACACCCCCGACATGATCATCGGCGACATGGACTCGGTCACCGACGACGTGCTGCGCTGCGGCGCGGAGGTGATCGTGCACGCCTACCCGGACGGGCGGGCCCCCGGCCTGGCCCGGGTCACCGGGCTCGGCGTGCCGGCGATCACCTTCCCCGCCGCCGCCACCAGCGAGGACCTCGCGATGCTGCTGGCCGACGAGAAGGGCGCCTCGCTGCTGGTCGCCGTCGGCACCCACGCCACCCTGGTGGAGTTCCTGGACAAGGGCCGCGGCGGCATGGCCTCGACCTTCCTCACCCGGCTCAAGGTCGGCGGCAAGCTGGTCGACGCCAAGGGCGTGAGCCGGCTCTACCGGCAGAGCATCTCGGGCTCGTCGCTGCTGCTGCTGGTCCTCTCGGCGGTCGCCGCGATGGCCTCCGCGGTGGCGGTCTCCACCGTCGGGAAGGCGTATTTGGGCGTGGTCTCGGAGTGGTGGGACAATTTCGTGTTCCAGCTCGGCCAGCTCTTCTAGCTCCCCGACCGATCAAGAGGCTGCAAGCGTGATCAACTTCCGATACCACGTGGTGTCCCTGACCGCGGTCTTCCTGGCGTTGGCCATCGGCCTGGTGGTCGGCACGGCCGCCCTCAACGGCCCCGTGGCGGACTCGCTCAAGGAGAACGTCAACGCGCTGCGCAAGGACAACCAGCAGATGCGTCAGTCGGTCAACAACATGCAGAAGGAGTTGGAGCTCGAAGAGGACTTCGCCGCCCAACTGGCGCAGGTCGTCCTGCCGGGCAAGCTCACCGGCAAGCGGGTGCTGGTGCTGAGCCTGCCCACCGGCCGTGACCACACCGAGGGCGTGCTGAAGATGCTCGAACTCGCCGGGGCCGACGTGACCGGCCGGGTGGACCTGCAGGACAAGTTCATCAACCCGGACAACAACACCAACCTGATGGAGTTGGCGGTGACCGCCGCGCGGCCCACCGCGCCCGCCTCCGCGCTGCCCGGCAACGGCAACGGGGTGGAGACCTCCAGCGCCCTGCTGGCCAGCGTGCTGCTCGACCGGGGCCAGGGCGCCGCCGCCGTCACCGACGCCGACCGCCGGGCGGTGCTCAACTCGTACTCCAACAACGGCTACCTGACCACCGAGCAGAAGGTCACCGGGTCGGCCGAGGCCGTCGTGCTGGTCAGCGGGCAGCCGTACGTGGACAAGGACTCCGCCAAGAAGGACGAGTCGGTGGTCAAGGTCGCCGAGCAGTTCGACCGGACCGGCTCGATCGTGGTCGGCGGCAACGGCTCGGCCGGGGGCAACCTGGTCGCGATCGTCCGGGGCGACCCGGTGCTCGCCCAGACCATCTCCACCGTCGACAACGCCAACACCGTGCAGGGCCAGCTGGTCACCAGCCTCGCCCTGGTGCAGCAGCTCACCGAAAAGAAGGCCGGCCAGTACGGCGTCGGCGACAACGCCGCGTCCCTGCTGCCTAGACTGCCCCAGTGAGCGAACGACGTACTTCGGTGAGCGCGAGGACAGAGCCGGGTCTGCGAGCCCCGCAGTCGCGAACGGAAGGCATCGCGGTGACCGGAGCCAACCCGAGCGTCGCATCCGGCAGGGCCGCGTGAACGGGCTGGGGCGGCTGCTGGCCGCCGCCGCCGGCGCCGCGACCGCCCGGTACGCGCTGCGCGAGATCCGTACCGCCCCGCCCGCCCCGGCGCTGGAGCGGACCAACTTCCGTGGCCGTACCGTCACCCTGGCGGCCGGCCCGGCCCTCGCGGTCGGCGCGGCGGGTGCCGGCGCGTTCGGCGCCACCAGCGTCCCCGCCGGCGCCGCGGCGCTGGTCGCCGGTCTGGGCGCCGGCGCGGTCGGGCTCTACGACGACGTGGTGGGCGGGCGGCCCGAGCAGAAGACCGCGAAGGGCTTCGCCGGCCACCTGGCCGCGCTGCGCGAGGGCCGGGTCACCGCCGGCACGGTCAAGGTGCTCGGGGTGGGCGCCGCCGGGCTCGGCGCGGCCGTCCTGCTCTCCGCCGACCCCCGGGTCGCCGCCCGACGCGCGGGCCAGCGCCCCGTCGCCCGCGTGGTCGACGTGCTCCTCGGCGCCGGGGTGGTGGCCGGCACCGCCAACCTGCTCAACCTGCTCGACCTGCGTCCCGGCCGGGCCCTCAAGTCCGGCCTGCTGCTCGGCGCCCCGCTGACCCGGGGCCCGCACGGGGGTATCGCCGCCGGGGCGGTCGGCGCGGCCGGCGGGTTGCTCGGCGAGGACCTCGACGAGCAGGTGATGGTCGGCGACAGCGGCGCCAACGCCCTCGGCGCGGTGCTCGGCGTGGCGCTGGCGGCCCGGACCGGGCCGGTCGGGCGGGCCGCGATCCTGGCCGTGCTCGCCGGGCTCACCGCGGCCAGCGAGAAGGTCAGCTTCACGGCTGTCATCCAGCGCACCCCCGGCCTACGCGAACTCGACGCCCTGGGTCGGCGATCCGGCTGACGTGACCAGACCGGCACCCCTCGCCGGCGCCGGCCGGGTGGCCGGAGCGGCCGCCCTCATCGCCGTCCTCACCGTGGTCAGCCGCCTGGCCGGCTTCGGTCGGACCGCCGTGTTCACCTGGACGCTGGCCCCGACCGACCTCGGCGGCGCGTACGTGGTGGCCAACGCCGTACCCAACTTCATCTTCGAGATCGTCGCCGGCGGGGCGCTGGCCAGCCTGGTCGTACCGCTGCTGGCCGGCGCGGTCGCGGCCGGCGACCGGCGGGCGGTGGCCGCCACCACCGGCGCGCTGCTGACCTGGACGGTCACCCTGCTGGTGCCCCTCGCGGTGCTGGTGGTGCTGGCCGCCGGGCCGATCGTCGGCCTGCTCGGCGACGGCCTCAGCGTCGCCCAGCAGCACAGCGGCGAGCGGATGCTGCGGTTGTTCGCGCCGCAGCTGCCGCTCTACGGCATCGGCATCGTGCTGACCGGCGTGCTCCAGGCGCACCGGCGGTTCGCCTGGCCGGTGATCGCTCCGTTGCTCAGCAGCGTCACCGTGATCACGGTCTACCTCGCCTTCACCGCCGTGGAGGGGCGGCTGGCCACGGTCGCCGAGGTCGGTAGCGCGGGGGAGCTGATCCTGGCCGGTGGCACCACCGCCGGGGTGGTGGTGCTGTCGCTGTCGCTGCTGGTCCCGCTGCGCCGGCTCGACCTGCGGCTGCGCCCCGGGTACGGCTTCCCGGCCGACGCCCGGACCCGGGTCGGCGGGCTGGCGGTGGCCGGCGCGGTGACCGTCACCACCCAGCAGATCGCGCTGATCGTCAGCCTCAACCAGGTCACCTACGGCGCGGCGACCAACCCCGGGGTGTACAACCTCGCCCAGACCGTCTACCTGCTGCCCTGGGCGGTGCTCGCGGTGCCGCTGGCGGTCGCCGCGTACCCGACGCTGGCCGCGGCCCGGGCCGCCGCCGACGAGGACGCCTACCGGCGGACCCTCGCCACCGCCGTACGCGGCGTGCTGATCTTCAGCAGCCTCGGCGCCGCCGCCCTGGTCGGCCGCCGCCGCCGCGATCGCCGGTTTCGCCCCCGGGCTGCTCGGTTACGGCCTCTTCGCGGTGCTCACCCGCGCCCTGTACGCCCGGGGCGAGACCCGGACGGCGACCTGGGCGACCGCGCTCGGCTGGCTGTCGGTGCCGGCCGCCGCGCTGGTGCTGGGGGCGGCGCTGCCGCTGCGCGACCGGGTGCTGGCGGTGACCCTGGCCAACTCGCTGGGGATGCTGCTCCTCGGCGGGCTGCTGCTGGCCGTGGTGGCCCGCTCGGCCGGCCGGGCTGCCCTGTCCGGCGCGGGTCGCGCCGCCACCGCCGGCGTGCTCGCCGCCGCGCTCGCCGCGCCCGCCGGCGCGCTCACCGCCCGGTGGCTCGCCGACGTCGCCGACGGCACCCCGACGACACCGGAGGCACTCGTTCAGGGCATGCTGTCCGGGGCCGTGGTGGGCGTGGTGTTCCTCGGCGTGGCCTACCTGGCCGACCGGGCGGACGTCCGGCCGCTGCTCGCCGGCGCGGGCCGCCGGCTGCGCCCGCGCCGGGGCGGCCCGGGGCCCGACCCGGCGCCGGAGGGCGGCCGGCCGGAACGGGATGACGGGCGGGTGTCGGTGGCCCGGTGTGCGCGAGGAGTGTGCCGGGGCTGCGCGCCCCGGC
>NZ_JAGPYL010000193.1:0-7780 GCF_018070095.1 Micromonospora sp. U56 | reverse complement strand
GCCGGGCGGCCGGGGCGGGCAGCGGCGGCGCGGTCCGGGCCGAGACGACGACCGGGCGCGGCGCGGCGGGGACGGGCGGCCCCGGGTGCGGCGCCGGTGCCGGCTCGGCCGGCGGCGGCTCCTCGACGATGACGTGCGCGTTGGTGCCGCTGACCCCGAAGGAGGAGATGCCGGCGCGGCGCGGAGCGCCGTCGGCGGGCCAGGGCCGGGCCTCGGTGAGCAGTCGCACGGTGCCGGTGGACCAGTCGACGTGCGGGGTCGGTGCGTCCACGCCGAGGGTGCGGGGCAGGGTGCCGTGCCGCATCGCCATCAGCACCTTGATCAGCCCGGCGGCCCCGGCGGCGGCCTGGGCGTGGCCGAGGTTGGACTTGATCGAGCCGAGCCAGAGCGGGGCGTCGGCCCGGTGCGCCCGCCCGTACGTGGCGATCAGCGCCTGTGCCTCGATCGGGTCGCCGAGGGTGGTGGCGGTGCCGTGCGCCTCCACCGTGTCCACCTCGGCGGGGGTGAGCCCGGCGTCGGCCAGCGCCTGCCGGATGACCCGCTGCTGGGCCCGGCCGTTCGGGGCGGTCAGGCCGTTGCTGGCGCCGTCGGAGTTGATCGCGGTGCCCCGGATGACGCCGAGCACGGGGTGGCCGTGGCGGCGGGCGTCGGAGAGTCGTTCGAGGACGAAGAGCCCGGCGCCCTCGGCCCAGGCGGTGCCGTCGGCGGCGGCGGCGAAGGGGCGGCAGACGCCGTCCGGGGAGAGCCCGCGCTGGCGGCTGAACGAGGTGAACGCGCCGGGGTTGACCATGACCGACGCCGCGCCGGTCAGCGCCAGGGTGCACTCGCCGCGTTGCAGCGAGCGGACGGCCAGGTGCAACGCGACCAGCGAGCCCGAGCAGGCGGTGTCGACGGTCAGCGTGGGCCCCTCGGTGCCCAGCACGTACGCCAGCCGGCCGGAGACGACGCTGGGCGAGTTGCCGGTCATCAGGTAGCCGTCGAGGCCGTCCGGGGCCTCGTGCAGCCGCATGCCGTAGTCCTGCGGGTCGGCTCCGATGAAGACGCCGGAGCGGCTGCCGCGCAGCGACTGCGGGTCGATGCCGGCCCGTTCCAGGGCCTCCCAGGCGGTCTCCAGCACCAGCCGCTGCTGCGGCTCCATGGCGCTGGCCTCGCGGGGGCTGATGCCGAAGAACTCGGCGTCGAAGCCGGCGGCGTCGTCGAGGAAGCCGCCGTGCCGCACGTACGTGGTGCCGGGGTGGTCCGGGTCGGGGTGGTAGAGCCCGTCGAGGTCCCAGCCCCGGTCGGTGGGGAATCCGGTGACCACGGTGCCCTCGTCGGCGACCAGCGCCCACAGCTGGTCCGGGGAGTCCACCCCGCCCGGGTAGCGGCAGCCGATGCCGACCACGGCGATCGGCTCCTCCTCGGCCGGCGGGCGGGCCGGGGCCGGCTCGGACGCCTCCGGCCCCTCGCCCAGCAGCAGGGTGCGCAGGTGGTCGGCGAGGGCGATCGCGGTCGGGTGGTCGAAACCGACGGTGGGTGGCAGGGTCAGGCCGGTGGCGGCGGTGAGCTGCCGTTGCAGCTGCACCAGTCCGAGCGAGTCCAGGCCCTGTTCGCGCAGCGGCCGGCCGGCGTCGACGGTGTCCGGCGCGTCGACGGCGCCGATCTCCCGCAGCACGGCCAACGCCTGCGCGCGGACCAGGTCGACAAGGACGCGCGTCTGCTCCGGTCCCGGCAGGCCCGCCAGGCGGGCGACCGACGCGGGCGTTCCCCGGTTCTCCGTACCCTCTTCTGCCACCCGGCCAGAATTACGGTCCGACGGTGCTTTCCGAATCCCCTACCAGCCCCTACCGGTGCCGATCGGGGCCGGTGGATCAGCTCGCCGCCGCCCGGGCCAGCCGGCCGCGGTCGATCTTCCGGTTGGAGTTCAGCGGGAACTCGTCGAGGTGGGTGTACCGGCGGGGCAGCATCCCCTTCGGCAGGATCTCGGCGAGCTGCTTGGCGAGCTGGGCGGCGGGCACCGGCTCGCCGGTGTAGTAGACGACGATCTCCACCAGCCCGTCGACGGTCCGGGTGACCGCCACCGCGTCCCGTACGCCGGGGCAGCCGGCGAGCGCGTGCTCGATCTCGGCCAGCTCGATCCGCCAGCCGTTGACCTGCACCTGCGCGTCCCACCGGCCCAGGTAGACGAGTTCGGAGTTGGCCAGCCGGCGCACCCGGTCGCCGGTGCGGTACCAGCGACGCCCGTCGTGGTCGAGGAACCGTCCCTCGTCGTCGGCCGGGTCCAGGTAGCCGGGGGTCATCTGCGGGCCGGTGACGCAGAGCTCACCCTCATGGTCGGACAGGTCCCCGTCGGGGGTCCGCAGCAGGGCCTCGTGCCCCTCGTGCAGGTGTCCGATCGGCACCAGCCCGTTGACGCAGAGCCCCGGCGAGGTCGCCGGCGACCAGCGGTGGCCGGTGATGGTGAGGGTCAGCTCGGTGGGGCCGTAGATGTTGGCCACCGTGGACCGGTCGGCGGCGGCGTGCCAGTCGGCCACGTCCGCCGCGCGCAGCGCCTCTCCCGCGAACAGGCTCCAGCGCAGCCCCGGCATGCCGCCGGGGCGCAGGCCACCCAGCCGGCGGATCAGGGTGATCGCGCTCGGCGCGGAGAACCAGACGGTCACCGCGCGCTCGGCGAGGAAGCCGGGCAGGTCCCGGTAGGCCTGCGCGGGCACCGGCTGCACGGCCGCCCCGGCCCCCCAGGCGCAGAACATGTCGAACGCCGCGCAGTCGAAGTTCAGGTCGAAGGTCTGCGAGAAGACGTCCGTGGTGTCGAAGTCGTAGTGCCGGTCCACCAGCCGGAAATAGTGGTCGGTCATGCCGTAGGTGATCGGCACGCCCTTCGGCCGGCCGGTGGAGCCGGAGGTGAACAGCACGTAGGCCACCTGTGACGCGGTGACCGGCAGCGGCGCGTCGAGGGGCCGGTCGCCCAGCGGGATGCGCGTCGTACCGGGCACCACGTCGGCGTCCAGGCCGGGCGCGAGCACCGGCAGCTCCAGCCCGGCGCCGGCCAGCTCGCCGAGGGTGGCCAGGCCGGCCTCGTCGGCCACCACGGCGGTCGCGCCGGAGACCTCCAGCATCCGCCGGGTCCGCGACACCGGGAAGCCGGCGTGCAACGGTACGACCGTGGCGCCGGCGTACAGCACGGCCAGGATTCCCGCGTACGCCTCGACGCTCTTGCCGGTGAGCACCGCGACCGCCTCCGGCGGCTGGTCCCCGGCGGCGCGCAGAGCCCCGGCCCGGGCCAGCGCCAGCTCGTGCAGTTCCTCGTAGCTCACGGCGCGGGAGCCGACCCGCAGGGCCGTGCCGGTGGGGTTGGCCGCCAGGCCGCGAAGGAATCGCGCCGACAGGGCGGGACCGTCCACGTCTACCATCCGGTGCTCCAACAGTAAGGGGCGACAGGGGTTGTCGGCCGCACGGGCAGGTACTTGTATCGAGGTCACCGCCGACACCGGTTCCGACAGATTCGGAGTGACCCATGCTGGACGAACGGTTCGAGGGGATCCTGCGGGGTTACCTGGCCTTCCTGTCGCCGACCGACACCCTCACCGAGGACACCTCGCTGCGCGACTTCGGCCTGGACTCGATGGCCACGGTGGAGCTGATCTCCGACCTGGAGTCGACGTACCGGGTGCGGTTCGTCGACGACCTGTTGAGTCTGGAGAACTTCGCCACCCCGGGCACGATCTGGGCGAGCCTCACCGCGTTGGGCGTCACGGGCCAGGTGACCGAGGCCCGGGTCGGCCACTGACCCGTGACGCCCGTGTGAGGCAATGCTGGTGCAGGCCCGTACCCGCGGAAACCCCTAGCGCCCCCTGACGTGCGCGGCCGCCGGCCGGTCTTCCGGCCGACGGTTTCCGCGAACCCGGTGGACCTACGACGGCGTCCCGACCGGTCCGGTCGGGACGCCGTCGTGCGTCCGGACAGCGAGGCGCCCGCCCGGAGCGCGGTCCCGGGTGCTCCGGGCGGGCGCGGTCCCTCAGCCGGCCAGTTCCTCCCAGTCCTGCCCGGCGTGGAGCAGCCCGGTGGTCCCCTCGCCACGGGACTCCGAGAGCCGCTTGCGCAGCTCGTGCTCGGCCGGCAGGTCGGTGCGCCGGGTGATGCCGAGCTTGCGGTAGACCCGCGTCAGGTGCTGCTCGACGGTGCTGACGGTGATGTACAACGTCTGGCTGATCTCCCGGTTGGTGTGCCCCAGCGCGGCCAGCTTCGCCACCCGCCGCTCGGCCTCGCTGAGCACGTGCCGGCCCTCCTTCTCCCGGTCGTGCCAGCGGCCCGCCAGCGCGGGCGGCTCGACCGGTCGGTCCCCGCCGGCGGGGACGGCCGGCCCGGCCGTACCCGCCTGGGCCACCTGCGCGGCCCGCCGGGCCAACACCCGGGCCCGGTCGAACTCGCCGAGCTGCTGCCGGACGACGCTGAACGCGGTCAGCGCCTTGGACAGCTCCAGCCGGTCGTCGGCCGCCTGGAGGCACTCCACGCTCTGCCGCAGCAGCGTCGGACGCTGCGCCGGCTCGCTGGCGGCGGCGAGCACCCGCAGCGAGATGCCCCGCACCCGGACGTCGGCCGCGCGCGCCCGCTCCAGTTGCTGGGTGAGCAGGTCCCGGGCCTCGACGGAGCGGCCCAGCCGGAGGTTCACCTCGGCCAGGTCGCTGCGCCACGGGATCAGCGCCGGCACGTCCACGTCCCATTCGCGCATCAGCCGGCCGCACAGCTGGAAGTCCCGTCCGGCGGCCAGCACCCGGTCGGTGGCCAGGTGGAACTGCCCCCGCGCCCGCAGGTACGGCAGGCTGAAGACGGTGCCGAACATCGAGTCGGGCACCGGCGCCTGGAGCACCTCGGCCGCCTCCCGGAGCTCGCCCCGGGCGGTGCGCGCGACGATCAGGGTGGCGCGCGGCTGACCGATCAGGACCCCCCAGCCCTTCTCCGGCAGCAGGGCCAGTGCCTGCTCGGCGTGCCGGATCGCGTTGACCAGGTCGCCGCGCCGGTAGGCGATGCTGCCGGCCAGCGAGGAGAGCACCGCCTGCCAGGTGACCTCGCCGCGCTCCGCGGCCTGCCGCATCAGCCGATCGCACCAGGTGCGGGCCAGCTCCGGCTTGTTGCCGCGCTGCACCGCGAGCACCGCCGCGGCCACCACCTCCAGCGGGGTCTCACCGATCTGGCAGCTGCGCAGGATCTGCTCGGCACTGGTGGTGGCGGCCTCCCCGCCGCCCCGGCCCCAGAGCGAGGTGAGTCGCTGCGCCGCGTCCGCCCAGAGGTCCCTCGGGTGGGTGGTGCCGGTGGACCCGAACTCGGACAGGCGCCCCCGGGCCGGACCGAGGAACCAGTGGAAACTGACGGCCAGCTCGGCCGCCGTCTGCGCGTCGATCGGATCGGCGGACGCGCCGAGCGCCGTGGCGGCCCGGGCCGCCGCGTCCTCGTCGCCGTTCCACAGGCTGTAGCGGATCACCGCCGCCGCGTCCGGCCCGTGCAGTTCCCCGTCCTGCACCGCACCCTGCAGACAGGGCAGGTACGCCAGCGTGGCCGACGGGTTCCGTCGCCAGAGCGCGCCGGTGAGCGCGTGCATGATGGCGATCCGTTCCTTGCGGTCGGTGCAGCCGGAGAGCGCGAGCTCCAGGCAGCGCACCGCCAGGTCCGGGTCGTCCGCGGCCAGCGCCTGGTCGGCCGCGGTACGCAGCACCCCGACCGCCCAGTCGGCGGGCACCTGCTCGGCGTTGAGCAGGTGCCGCCCGACCTCGGCCGCCGGCGCGCCCTGCTGGTGGAGCAGGTCGGCGGCGCGGAGGTGGAGGGTGGACCGTTCCGCCGTGGGCATGCTCTCCAGCACCGTGGTGGCGCCGAGCGGATGGCGCATGCGGCAGTCCCGCAGTACGCCCGCCTCGGTCAGTATTCCGACGATCTCCTCGGCGGTTTCGTTCCGCATTCCGAGAAGACGGCCGATCAGGGCCGGATCCGAACGCTCGTTCAGTACCGCGGCCGCGGCAGCCACGTCCAGCAGCTGCGCGTCCCACCGGTGCAGGCCGGCCAGCACGGCGTGGGCATATCCGTCACCGACGACGGGCGTGGCCCCGTCCCCGATCCCGGCGTCCGACGCATTGTCGTCGAGCAGCGCGTGGACCAACAGCGGATTACCGTTTGTCAGATCGTGGTATTCCTGGGCCACGGACTCGGGCGCCGGCTTTCCCCATTTCCCGGTGAGCAGATCGGCGATGTCCGGCACGGTCAACGCCGACAACCTGATGTTCTCGTGCGGCTGGCGGGTCAGTTCCGTGTAGAAAAGCGGCAGGGTCGGCCGGCGTCGGTGCCACTTGCCCAGGACGAGCAGCATTCGGGCCGCATCCATCCGCCGCTGCAGAGACAACAACAGCCGCAGCGAGGCGGAATCGGCGAACTGCAGATCGTCGATCACGATCACGAGGGTGCGCTCCCGGGCCAGGCCCAGCAGCACTCCGCAGAACTCACGCATCCAGCCCGATCGAGCATCCGGGTCCGCCAGCGGGTCCGACCATCCCCCGTCCTGGTCGGCCGCATCGGCCGAACCGATGAGCCGGGCGGCCCGTTCGGGCAGCGCGTCCACCAGGTCGGCACTGCGGAACAACTGATCGACCACTCCGAGCGGGACCGACTGCTCCGCCCGCGATGCCGTACCACTGAGAAGTAACGCCCCCGTCTCCACCGCGTAACGCGAAAATTGATGGAGCAGATATGTTTTACCGCTGGCGAGTCCCCCCTCGACGAGCGCCAGTCGACCGCTTGAGCCGTCGCATTGGCGAAGGAGCCCTTGCAACAGCGACAGGGCCCCCTCATATCCCATGGTCGCCACGTTTGCATACCCCTAAGTAGCGTAGTAGTCGAAACGCTCCAGCACTGGTAGCCACGTTGCGGCGTATCATATCCACAGATCGACGGTGATGCCAGTCCGCCCTCTTTAGCACAGATCGGGCACAAGGCCTGGTCAGGCGGTTCTGTCGGCGATCCGATCCGGGCGAATTGCAGAATGTCCAGTTCGCCGGTGTGTCCCATTTTTAATGCGACTGATCACGCCGCCACTAATCAATCCGGAACGATGTGAGCGATCTTCAAATATCACGAACCGTTACTTGATCCGGCAACTTATCGTTCACCTTTCGGTGATGACAGCGGCGGGATGCCGGCATTCGCGCAGGTCCGGTCCGCTCCTGCCGGGCTGCATCCGCCAGGCGCTCACACCCGCCGTCCGCCCGTCGTCACCCGGCAGCGGTGGTGTGACCTGGCCGTGACCTGACCCGACCGGGCGGGACGCCTCGACGACCCGGACGAGAGGCGTTCCCCGCGCCGGCCGTCCGGCCAGTACTCGCCGCCGAAGAGCGATCCGAGACGCGACGTCAGGACGACCCGCCGGCCCGTCCTCACCCTCGTGCGGGCCCGTCGACCTGGCCGATTCCCGACAGGTGGCCCGGCACACCTTTCCGCAGATCAGGGCAGGTCCGGTGGCGTCCAGGACTCCGGCGGCGGCCCGATCCTCGTTGCGTCACGTCGATCCGATGATGGCCTGGGACGCTGCGCGCTGGATGGCCGGCGACGAGCGCCGGACAGCCGGCCACTCCCGCGCGGTCGACCGGACGGGGCAGCGCGGACAAGAGCGCCCCGCTTTGCGGCATGTCGCGCTGTCCATGCCGGCCGTCACCGCGACACATCGCAGACCGTGCCGCACCAGGTACGGCGCGGCGACAGTGCCCCTGGCCCTGCGCCAGGGACGGCTCTCGGCAAGCGACGAAGCGGCGCGCCCCACCAG
>NZ_JAGPYL010000192.1:0-7866 GCF_018070095.1 Micromonospora sp. U56 | reverse complement strand
GCCCACCCGCCCGGCCCCGAACTGCTCGGCACCCGGCTGCGCCATCTGCTCGACCTGCTCGACGGCGAGGTCGCCGCCGTCTACGCCGACCTCGGGCTGCCCGGGTTCCGGCCGCGGTTCACCCCGGTGATCCGGACGTTGGCGGCGGGCGGCCCCGCGTCGATCCGCGCACTGGCCGAGGCGACCGGGGTGACCCACTCCGCCGCCAGCCAGACCGTCGCGCAGCTGGCGAAGGCGGGCCTGGTCACACTCAGCCCCGGCGCGGACGCCCGGCAGCGCATCGCCCACCTCACCCCGAGGGCCGAGTCGCTGCTGCCCGTGCTGCACGCCGAATCGGCCGCCACCACGGCCGCCGCTCGCCGGTTCGAGGCGGAGCTGTCGTACCCGCTGAGCCGGCTCGTCGACGAGGCGCTGGCCGCCCTCGGCCGCAGGTCGATGCGGCAGCGGATCGCCGACGTCGCGCCTGACCTCGTACCGTGGGAAAGCCCGTCCGGCGACTAGCTCATCGTCCGCCGGTCACTGACCCGGGGGCGTGTACGTGGTCTTCATCCGGGTCACCTCGTCGACCTCGGCGGGAGTCAGCACCGGGGTGATCTGGACGCTCAGGCCGCCCGTCGCGCCGATGGCGATCGCCAGCCCGGCCACCGTCTTGTGGTCCGGCAGCTCACACAACACGTAGGTGTCGTCCTCGGCGAACGCGAAGTGCATCGACTCCATCCGCCCGCCGGCCTCCTCGATCATCTTTCGGACCACCTCTGCGCGCTTGGTGCCACCGTCGTTGACCAGCCCCTTGAGCCCCGCGGCGGAGTAGGTCGACTTCAACAGGAACTTCGCCACCTCGGCACCAACTCCCAGATGTCCTGGCGGTCGCTCGACGGCCACCAGCCTGTAGCTGCCCTTCCGCCCTCACGCTAGTGCCCGTCCCCGCAGCCCAGCGCCCGTTCCGCCAATCGATGCCGCGGGCGGCCCCCACCCGGGCCGCACCCGCCACCGGGCGGATGCGGCCCGCCGGTGGTCGACGGTCGCGGCGCAGGACTGCCGCCCGCCGAAACGGGTATGCCCGGCGCCGGAGGCGGGCGCCTCCGGGAACGAGGGGTCATGGGAGCCGCCGCCGGGTTCGTCGCTCTGGTCATCGTCGTCGCGCTCGTCGCGCTGCTGCTCGCGCTCAGCGTACGAATGGTGCAGCAGTACCAGCGCGGTGTCGTCTTCCGCTTCGGCCGGGTGCTGGACCGCATCCGGCAGCCCGGTCTCCACCTGATCATCCCGGTCGCCGACCGGATGGTCCGGGTCAGCATGCAGACCACGGTGATCGGGGTGCCCGCGCAGGGCGTCATCACCCGGGACAACGTCACCCTCACGGTCGACGCGGTCGTCTACTACCGGGTGGTCGACCCGGTGAAGGTGCTGGTCAACGTGCGGGACTACCCATCGGCGGTGCTTCAGGTGGCCCAGACCGCGCTGCGGTCGGTGATCGGCAAGGCCGACCTCGACACCCTGCTGCGGGACCGGGACCGGATCAACGCCGAGTTGAAGGCGGTGATCGACGCGCCCACCGAGAAGCCGTGGGGGCTGCTCATCGAACGGGTCGAGGTCAAGGACGTCTCCCTGCCCGAGGGGATGAAGCGGTCCATGTCGCGGCAGGCCGAGGCGGAACGCGAACGCCGGGCCCGGGTGATCGCCGCCGACGGCGAGTTCCAGGCGTCCCGCCGGCTCGCCGACGCCTCCCGCGCGATGGCCGACACTCCCGGTGCCTACCAGCTGCGACTGTTGCAGACCGTGGTGGACGTGGCGGCCGAGAAGAACAGCACCCTGGTCATGCCGTTCCCGGTGGAACTGCTCCGGTTCTTCGACAAGCTGGCCCGCGGCGCCGGGGAGCAGATCGAGGCGCCGGAGGCGGTGCCGAGCGTCCCCGGCGACGGCCACCGCCGGGAAGGCCACCGCTGAACGGCCCGCGTCAAGTCCGCTGACCGAAACCCATCCATCATCACGGACGTCCGGACGCGGTGGAGCAACCGTTGCGCCGATGGACCGGACGCCCCCCGTGACGAGAATGATCAGCGTGGCCCTGACCCGTGACCGCTCCCCGCAGGCCGGGGAGGCCGCCGCGTGAGCGCGGACTGGCAGCTGTCCGGCTACACGCCGGTACGGCAGCTCGGCGCCGGCGCGTCCGGCCGCGTCCTGCTGGCCACCCACGACGCCAGCGGCACCCCCGTCGCCATCAAGTACCTGACCAGGGCGGTGGACGACAACCCGACCCGCACCGCGTTCCGCGACGAGGCCCGGTTGCTCGTCGAGGTGGACGACCCGCACATCTCCCGGCTCTACGAGTACGTCGAGTCCCCGCACGGCGCCGCCATCGTGATGGAGCTGGTCAACGGGGTGTCCCTGCGGCAGATGCTGCGCGCCCACGGCCCCACCGAGCCCGAGGCGGCCCTCTGCGTGCTCAAGGGCTCCCTCGCCGGGCTGGCCGCCGCGCACGCCCGAGGCGTCGTGCACCGCGACTACAAGCCCGAGAACGTGCTGGTCGACATCGACGGGCAGAGCAAGCTGGCCGACTTCGGCATCGCCGTACCGGTCGGCCGGGACGGCGGCGGATCGGTCAGCGGCACCCCCCGCTACATGGCCCCCGAACAGTGGACCGGCGCGCCGGCCAGCCCGGCCTGCGACATCTACGCCGCCACCGCCACCTTCTACGAGTGCCTGACCGGCCGCCCCCCGTACGACGGGCGGGACCTGATCACCCTGCGGACCCAGCACGCGCAGGCGCCGATCCCCACCGAGGCGGCACCGCCACCCGTGCACGACCTGCTCCGCCACGGCATGGCCAAGCAGCCCGCCGACCGGCCGCAGCCGGCGGAGGTCTTCCTCGCCGAGCTGGAACGCACCGCCGCGGACGCCTACGGCGCGGACTGGGAGGAGCGGGGCCTGGCCGAGCTCGCCCGCCGGGCCGCGCTGCTCGCCGCGCTCTTCCCGTTCCCCGACGGCACCGCCGGCGCCACCAGCCTGGCCGGCACCACGTTCGGCGAGACGGGGCCCGCCTCTCGGCGCGGGACCGGCCGCGCCGTGCTGCTCGGTGCCGGCCTCGTCGCCGCCCTGCTGCTCGGCGGCGCCGGCCTGAGCTACGCCGCCCGGCACGCGCCGGCGCTGACCCTCGCCGACGGCCAGGCCGCGCCGCGCGCCTCCGCGCTCACCTCGCTCGGCCCCAGCCCGTTGGTCGCCGCGCCCGCCATCGACGCCGTGTCGCCCAGCCCGACCCCGACGGCCTCGGCGTCGGTCACCGCCACGGCGTCGCCGACCCGGTCGGCCACCGCGACGCCCACCCGGTCCCGCAGCGCGAGCCCGACGCCCAGCGCGTCGACCAGCCCGCCGCCGCCACCGGACGGCACGGCACCCGTCGTCGGGAAGCTCGACGCCAGCCCCACCCTCCTCGAACCCGGAGGGTGTCCCTACGGCAACCGGGCGAGCACGGTCACCGCGACCGCCAGCGACGACCGGACCAGCGCCGAGGACCTGCGGGTGAGCTTCCGCTACACCCTTGGCGGCGTCACCCGCGCCATCGGCATGACCCACGTCGGGCGGGGCGTCTATCGGGGCACCCTCGGTGACCTGCCGGCGCCGAAGTCCAGCACCCGCATCCCGATCCAGGTGGTCGCCGTCGACGTCGCCGGCAACGCGGCCGACCCGGCCGGGCCGGTGTACGTGTCGCTCTCCTCGTACTGCACCCCCGGCTAGGAGCCGGCCGGTGCGACAGTTCCCGACGAAAGGTGACCTCCGATGAGCAGGCCGGGGGAGCGGGGCGCGACGCCGACCGGCGACGACGAGCCCACCGTCCACCTGGCCGCGACCGGGCGTCCCGGCCCGGCCGACCGGACCGTCGATCTGGACGGGACCGTGAACCTGGACGGGACCGTGAACCTGGACCGGACCGTCAACCTGGACCGGACGGTGAGCCTGGACCGGACGGTGCAGCTCGGGGTCGCCGACGAGACGGTCCAGCTCGGATCGCTGGACCGGACGGTGCACCTGGGCGGCGGGGGCCACGGAAGCCCGCGCGACGCCGTGGACGAGACCGTCCACCTGGGAGCGGGCGACCGGACCGTGCACCTCGGCGGCACGGACGCGACCGTGCATCTCGGCGCCGCCGACCGGACCGCACACCTCGGCGCGACCGGGCCGGCGATCGACGCCGGCGCGCTCGACTCGACCGTGCGGCTCGGCGCGACCGAGGCGACGTACGCCAGCACCACCCCGGCCAGCGCGGCCACGCTGGCCACGGGTCGGGGCGTACCCTCGCCGGCCGGACCGACCGGGGTGGGCGGTGAGGTGCGGTTCGGGCCCGGCGTGCCCACGACGCCGCCCGCCGCGCCGGCCTGGCCGACGGCGTCCCCGCCGCGCCGCCGACGCCCCCTCTGGCGGCGGGTGGTGGCGGTGCTCTCCGGTCTGCTCACCGTGGCTCTGGTCGCCGTCGTCGGCTTCTACCTGTGGCAGCGGCTCGACCCGTTGGAGATCGGGGAGGTGACCGTGGCGGTACCGCAGCCGGCCGGGGACCGGTGCGACGTCACCGTCGACGTGGTCGCCACCGTGCGGACCAACGGCCGCAGCGGCGTGCTCGAGTACCAGTGGCTGCGCTCCGGCTCTCCGCCCGGTGCCCTGCTCAGCGAGCGGGTCGGCTGGGGCCAGCGCACCGTCACGCTGTCGTTGAAGTGGGCGTTCAACGGGGTGGGCAGCACCACCGAGACGGCCACCGTCAACATCGTCTCCCCGTCGCCGCACCAGGCCCGCGCGGAGGTGAGCTACGCCTGTCGCGGTGCGTGAAAGGTGTTTCCCCACCGGCGGGTTCGGGTAGGTCGGGGCCGACGACCTGACGTTTCGTGTGGAGGGCAGCTATGAAAGACAACTTCGGCGACGCGGTGGGTGACGCCCTCCGCGCGGTGATGCTCTTCCTGCCCAGGGCGGTCGCCTTCGTGGCGATCCTCGTGGTGGGCTGGCTGATCGCCAAGGCCGTACTGAAGATCGTGGACAAGGTCCTGGAGCGGGTGCACTTCGACAGGGCCGTCGAGCGGGGTGGCATCAAGACCGCGCTCGCCCGGTCCAGGTACGACGCCAGCGACATCGTCGCCAAGCTCGCCTACTACGGGATCCTGCTGGTCACCCTGCAACTGGCCTTCGGCATCTGGGGTCCCAACCCGATCTCCGACCTGATCGCCGGGGTCATCGCCTGGCTGCCGCGCGCCTTCGTCGCGATCGTCATCGTGGTGGTCGCCGCGGCCATCGCCAACGCCGTCAAGGACATCATTAGCAGCGCCCTCGGCGGCCTGTCCTACGGCCGGGTGCTGGCCACCATCGCCTCGGTGTTCATCCTCGGCCTGGGCATCATCGCCGCGCTCAACCAGATCGGCGTCGCCACCGCCGTCACCACCCCGGTGCTGATCGCCGTCCTCGCCACCGTCGGCGGCATCCTGGTCGTCGGGGTCGGCGGCGGACTGGTCCGGCCGATGCAGAGCCGCTGGGAGTCCTGGCTCAGTCGCGCCGAGGAGGAGTCGCGGGTCATCGCCACCCACGCCCGGGCGTACCAGGCCGGCAAGCGGGACGCGCAGGCCCACGTCGCCACGCCGGTCACCCCGTACGGCGAGTCGGAGCTGACCCAGCCGGTGCCCCGGGACGACGACGCCGACCGGACCCAGGTGGTGCCGCCCCGGCAGGCGACGGCTACCCACGACGAGCCGGTGCCGGCCGACAGCGAGGCCACCATGGTGATCCCGCCGGTCGACGGCGGCCCGACGCGCCGCTGACCGCACGACCACCGACCGGGGTGGGAGCCGCACGGGTCCCACCCCGGTTCGTGTCCGTCCCGTCGAAACGGGATCGCCAGGCCCGCCGGTGGCCGCTAGCATCGGCGCATGACCTGGCGATGTTGATCCGTAACTGAGGGCCGCAACCGCGGACCACCCCGGACGCCGCACGTCCCGCGTCCGTCCGGTCCCGTGGAAAGGCCCTCATGATCGTCACCACCGCAGCACCGCCCGGCGTCCGCCGCCTGGCGGCCACCCTCTACGGGTACGCGTTCCTCCAGGACCTCGTCCTGCTCTACCCGGTGTACGCGCTGCTGTTCAGCGACACCGGCCTGTCGATCGGCCAGATCTCCTCGCTCTTCGTCGTCTGGTCGGCGACCAGCATCCTGCTCGAGGTGCCCTCCGGCGCCTGGGCCGACGCGGTCTCCCGCCGGCTGCTGCTCTGCCTCGCGCCGCTGCTCGCCGGCGCCGGCTACGCCCTGTGGGTGCTGGCCCCGTCCTACCCGGCCTTCGCCCTCGGTTTCGTCCTCTGGGGAGCCGGCGGTGCGCTCGGCTCCGGCGCCCTGGAGGCGCTGGTCTTCACCGAACTCGACCGGCTCGGCGCCGCCGGCCGCTACGCCCGCACCATGGGCCGGGCGCGCACCGCGGCGGTGCTCGGCGTGCTCGCCTCGATCGGCCTGGCCGGCCCGGTGCTCGCCGTCGGCGGCTACCCGGCCGTCGGCGCGGCCAGCGTGCTGGCCACCCTGCTGGCCGCCGCCGTCGCCACCCGTTTCCCCGAACACCGTCCGGCCCGGTCGGCCGGGTCGGAGCCCGCGGAGGAGGGCGACGACCTGGGCTGGGCGGCGACCCTGCGCGCCGGCCTCGCCCAGGCCCGGGCCGACCCACGGGTACGCGGGGCGCTGCTGCTGGACCCGGCGGTGGCCGCCGTGTGGGGCGCCCTCGACGAGTACACGCCGCTGCTGGCCCGGGACACCGGCGTCGCCGAGTCGACCGTGCCGCTGCTGCTCCTGCTCGGGTGGGCCGGGGTGACCGTGGGTGGCCTGCTCGCGGCGCCGGCCGAACGGCTGGGTACCCGGGGCTACGCCGCGCTGCTGACCGTGGCCGCCGTCGCGCTCGCCGCCGGGGCGGGACTGCGCCACCCGGCGGGGTTCGTGCTGGTCGGTGTCGCGTTCTGCGCCTTCCAACTGGCCACGGTGCTGGCCGACGCCCGGCTCCAGGCGCGGATCACCGGGCCGGGACGGGCCACCGTCACCTCGGTCGCCGGCATGGCCACCGACCTGACCATCATCGCCGTCTACGGCGGGTACGCCCTGGTCGCGGCGGTGGGCGGCAACCGGGCCGCCTTCGTGGTGGCGGCCGTGCCGTACCTGCTGGTGGCGGTCGTCCTGCTGGCCACCCGCGATGGTGGCCGTGGCGGTCCGGGGCGGGAGCCGGTGGCCGGCCCCAGCGGCGGGCCGACGTGAACCCCGCCCGCACCTTCAGCCGCGCCGGTGGCCCGGCGAGCGCCTTCGGCCAGGCGGGAAGCGGGCAGGGTGCACGGCCCGGCGGGCGGCTCGTGTCGGTGCCGGCGGTTAGCGTGGCCGAATGACCGGTGTGAGCTACGACCGTTGGTGCGCCGAGATCGTGCAGCAGAGCGACCTGCTCCGGTCGCATCTCGACGGCGCCGACCTGACCGTCGCCGTCCCGTCCTGCCCGGGGTGGAACGTGGGCCAGCTGGTGCGGCACCTTGGGGGCGGGCAGCGGTGGGCCGCGGAGATCGTCCGTACCCGTCCGTCCACGCCACCGTCGGACACCCACTTCCGTGACCTGTCGCCGTACGCCGACGAGGACCCGGCGGTGGTCGGGCCGTGGCTGGTCGAGGGAGCCGCCGAGCTGGCCGGGGCACTGCGCGACGCCGGGCCGGCGGCCCGGGTGTGGACGCCGCTCGGGCCGGGCAGCCCGGCGTTCTTCGCGCGCCGGTTCGCCCACGAGACGCTCGTGCACCGGGCCGACGCCGCGCTCGCCCTCGGCGTCGACGTGGCGGTCCAGCCGGAGGTCGCCGTCGACGCCCTCGACGAGTGGTTGGAGCTGGGCG
>NZ_JAGPYL010000191.1:0-7881 GCF_018070095.1 Micromonospora sp. U56 | reverse complement strand
CCCAGGCCGCCCGGCTGCTCGACGCCACCGATCCCGCCGGCCCGCCGCCGGAGCTGGTCGACCTGGGCTGGTCGCTGGCCACCGGCCGCGCGGCCCTCACCCACCGCGCGGTGCTGCTGGCCCGCGACGCCGACGAGGTACGCGCCGGACTGCGCGCCCTCGCCGCCGGTGACCCGGCCCCCGGGCTGATCCGGGGCACCGCCACCGGCGGCCGGCTGGCCCTGCTCTTCACCGGCCAGGGCAGCCAGCGCCTCGGCACCGGCCGCCGGCTGCACGCCGCGTACCCGGTCTTCGCCGACGCACTGGAGGAGGCGATCGGTCACCTGGACCTGCAACTGGACCACTCGCTGTGGGACGTGCTCTTCGCCGCCGAGGGCACCGACGAAGCGGCGCTGCTCGACCGGACCGGGTACGCCCAGCCGGCGCTCTTCGCCGTCGAGACCGCGCTCTACCGACTCGTCGAGTCGTGGGGTCTGCGGCCGGACTTCGTCGCCGGGCACTCCATCGGCGAACTGGCCGCCGCCCACGCGGCCGGGGTCTTCTCGCTGCCCGACGCCGCCATGCTGGTCGCCGCCCGGGGCCGGCTCATGCAGGAGCTGGAGTCGGCCGGGGCGATGGTGGCGGTGGCCGCCGCCGAGGACGAGGTCCGCGCGCTGCTCGTCGACGGGGTCGACCTCGCCGCCGTCAACGGCCCGGCCGCCGTGGTGATCTCCGGTGTCGAGGACGAGACGCTGCGGATCGCCGCCGAACTCGCCGGCCGTGGCCGACGCACCAAGCGGCTGCGGGTCAGCCACGCCTTCCACTCGCCGCTGATGGAGCCGATGCTCGACGAGTTCCGCCGGGTCGCCGAGCTGGTCGCGTACGAGCAGCCCCGCGTCCCGGTGGTCTCCAACGTCACCGGCGCGCTCGCCGGCGCCGACCTGTGCACCCCCGACTACTGGGTGCGGCACGTGCGGCAGCCGGTCCGGTTCGCCGACGGGATCGCCTTCCTCGACTCCGCCGGCGTCGACACGTACCTCGAACTCGGGCCCGACCCGGTGCTCACCGCGATGGCGCAGGAGTGCGTCGCGCCCGACGGCGACCGCGCGTTCGTCGCCGCCCTGCGCCGCGACCACGACGAGGAGCGGGAGGTGCTGGCCGCGGTCTCGGCGGCGCACGTCCGGGGCGCCGACGTCGACTGGTCGGCCTGCTACGCCGGCAGCGGCGCCCGCCGCGTCGAGCTGCCTACCTACGCCTTCCAGCACCGGCACTACTGGCTGACCTCCCCGCCCGCCACCGGCGACGCGTCCGGGATCGGGCAGCTCGCCGCCGACCACCCGCTGCTCGGCGCGCTGCTGCACCTGGCCACCGAGGACGGCACGGTGCTCACCGGCCGGCTGTCCCGCCGCTCCCACCCCTGGCTCGCCGACCACGTCATCGGCGGGGTCAACCTGGTGCCCGGCACCGCGCTGGTCGAACTGGCCGCGTACGCCGGCGACCAGGTCGGCTGCGCCCTGGTCGAGGAGCTGACCCTGGAGGCGCCGCTGGTCCTGCCGGACGACACCGGGGTCGCGCTCCAGGTCGTGGTCACCCCGCCGGACGCCGACGGGCGGCGGACGGTGGAGTTCCACTCCCGCCGCGAGGACGCCCCGCCCGGCGGCGACTGGACCCGGCACGCCAGCGGGGTGCTCGCCCCGACCGGCGCCGCCCCGACCCGCGACGACGACCTGACCCGGTGGCCGCCGCGCGACGCCGAGGCCGTCGACGTCACCGACTTCTACCCGGGCCTCGCCGAGCAGGGCTACGGCTACGGGCCGACCTTCCACGGCCTGCGTGCGGTCTGGCGGCGCGACGGCGAGGTCTTCGCCGAGGTGGCACTGCCCGAGTCCAGCACCGACGGTGGCGCGTACGGGCTGCACCCGGCGCTGCTCGACGCCGCGCTGCACGCGCTGGACCTGGCGCTGCCGCAGCCCGCCAGCGGGGTGACCCTGCCGTTCACCTGGTACGACGTCACCCTGCACGCCTCCGGCGCCGCCGCCGTGCGGGTGCGGCTGACCGCGACCGGGCCGGACACCGTCCGGGTCGCGCTGGCCGACGGCTCCGGCGCGCCGGTCGCCACCGTCGGCTCGCTGCTGGTGCGCACCGTCGACGCCGAGCAGTTCGGCGCCGGCACCGGCGGCGGGGACCTGCTCCGCGTCGAGTGGACCGAGCAGCCGCTGCCCGCGTCGGCCGAGGCGTCCGTCGCCGTCCTCGGCCCGGACCCGTTCGGGCTGGCCGGCGCGCTCGGCGTACCGGTGCTGACCGGTCCGGAGGCCGCCGAGGCCGCGCCGGACCTGCTGGTCGCGACGTTCGACGCCGGGGCCGGCGAGACCCTGGCCGGCGTACGGGCCGCCGCGCACCGGGCGCTGCGGCTGGCCCAGGACGTGCTCGCCGACGACCGGCTCGCCGACACCCGGTTGGTCGTGGTTACCCGGCACGCCGTGCCGGCGCTGCCGGGAGACCGGATCGCGCTGACCACCGCGCCGCTGTGGGGCCTGCTGCGCGCGGCCCAGGCCGAGAACCCCGGTCGGCTGCTCCTGCTCGACCTCGACGCCACGACCCCGGCCACCGCCCTGCCCGGCGCCGCCGTCGCCGGCGAACCGGAGGTGGCGCTGCGCGAGGGCCGGCTGCTCGCCCCCCGCCTGGTGCCCGTCCGCCGCCCGCGCGCCGCCGCCCCCGCCGCCTGGGACGGCACCGTCCTGGTCACCGGCGGGACCGGTGGACTCGGTGCGGTGCTGGCCCGGCACCTGGTCACCACCCACGGGGTGCGGCACCTGCTGCTGGCCAGCCGGCGCGGACCGGATGCTCCCGGCGCCACCGCGCTGCGGGACGAGCTGACCGCCCTCGGCGCCCGGGTCACCCTCGCCGGCTGCGACGTCGGCGACCGCGACGCCCTCGCCGCGCTGCTCGCCACCGTCCCCGCCGACCAGCCGCTCACCGGCGTCGTGCACGCCGCCGGCATCGTCGACGACGGCACGTTCGACGGCCTCACCCCGCAGCGGCTGGACGCGGTGCTGCGCCCCAAGGCCGACGCCGCCTGGCACCTGCACGAGCTGACCCGCGCCGCCGACCTGCGCGCCTTCGTGCTCTACTCCTCGGCCGCCGGCTTCCTCGACGGCTCCGGACAGGCCAACTACGCGGCGGCCAACACCTTTCTGGACGCCCTCGCCGCGCACCGCCGCGCCGCCGGGCTGCCCGCCACCAGCCTCGGCTGGGGGCTCTGGCCCCGGGACATCGGCATGGGCGCCGGGGTGGACGACGTCGCCGCGCACCGGGTGAGCCGCCTCGGGCTGCGGGAACTCACCGTCGCGCAGAACCTCGCCCTCTTCGACGCCGCGCTCGGCGTGGACGAGGCGTTCCTGGCGCCGCTCCACTTCGACCTGGCGGACCTGCGACAGCGAGCCGCCGAGCTGCCGCCGTTGCTGCGCCGGCTGGTCCGCGCGCCCCGGCGGCCCGCCGCCCGGGCCGCCGCCGGTGCCGTCCCGGTCGAGCTCTCCCTGGCGCGTCAGATCGCCGAGCTGACCGAGGCGGAGCGTACGTCGGTCCTGCTGGACCTGGTCCGTACCCAGGTGGCCGCCGTGCTCGGGCACAGCGGCGCGGACGCGATCGCGCCCCGGCAGGCGTTCAACGAGATCGGCTTCGACTCGCTGGCCGCGGTGGAACTGCGCAACCGGCTCAACGCGGCCACCGGGCTGCGGCTGACCGCCACCCTCGTCTTCGACTACCCGAACCCGCGCGCGCTGGCCGGGCACCTGGTCGAGAAGCTGCTCGACCTGCGCCCGGCGGCTGAGCCGGTGCGGACCGCGGTGCGCGCCGTCCCCGACGAGCCGATCGCCATCATCGGCATGAGCTGCCGCTACCCGGGCGGGGTCAGCTCGCCGGAGGAGCTGTGGCGGCTGGTCGCCGAGGGGGTGGACGCCATCGGCGAGTTCCCCGCCGACCGGGGCTGGAACGTCGACGAACTGTACGACCCGGAGCCGGGCCGGTCGGGGCGTACCTCGACGAAGGAGGGCGGCTTCCTCTACGACGCCGCCCTGTTCGACCCCGACTTCTTCGGGATCAGCCCCCGCGAGGCCAGCGCCATGGACCCGCAGCAGCGGCTGATGCTGGAGACGTCCTGGGAGGCGTTCGAGCGGGCCGGCATCGACCCGCACTCGGTGGCCGGCTCGCGTACCGGGGTGTTCGCCGGGGTGATGTACCACGACTGGGCGACCCGGCCCGGCGAGATGCCGGAGGAGGCGCTGGGCTACCTCGGCAACGGGGGCCACACCAGCGTGGTCTCCGGGCGGGTCGCGTACGTGCTGGGGCTGGAGGGGCCGGCGGTGACCGTGGACACCGCCTGCTCGTCGTCGCTGGTGGCCCTGCACTGGGCGATTCAGGCGCTGCGCACCGGGGAGTGCGAGCTGGCCCTGGCCGGCGGCGTGACGGTGATGTCCACCCCGGACACCTTCATCGACATGAACCGGCAGGGCGGTCTCTCCTCCGACGGGCGGTGCCGGTCGTTCGCCGCGTCGGCCGACGGCACCGGTTGGGGTGAGGGGGCCGGCGTCCTGCTGGTCGAGCGGCTCTCCGACGCCCGCCGCAACGGTCACCCGGTCCTCGCCGTGGTGCGCGGCTCGGCGGTCAACTCCGACGGCGCGTCCAACGGCATGACCGCGCCGAACGGCCCGTCGCAGCAGCGGGTGATCCGGGCCGCGCTCGCGTCGGCGGGTGTCAGCGCCGCCGAGGTCGACGCGGTGGAGGCGCACGGCACGGGTACGACCCTGGGCGACCCGATCGAGGCGCAGGCGCTGCTCGCCACGTACGGGCAGGAGCGCCCGGCGGAGCGCCCGCTCTGGCTCGGCTCGATCAAGTCCAACCTCGGGCACACCCAGGCCGCCGCCGGGGTCGCCGGGATCATCAAGATGGTCCACGCGATCCGCCACGGCGTCCTGCCGCCCACCCTGCACCTGGACGCGCCGTCGCGGCAGGTGGACTGGTCCGCCGGTGCGGTGGAGTTGTTGACCGAGGCGCGCCAGTGGCCGGTGAACGGGCATCCGCGCCGGGCCGGGGTGTCGTCGTTCGGCATCAGTGGCACCAACGCGCACGTCATCATCGAGCAGGCCCCGGACGAATCCCCGGCGGTCGTAGCGTCGGCGCCGGCCGGGCCTGCCGGCGACGCCCCCGGCCCGGTCGGGTCCGCCGGCCTCCCGGTGGCGGTGCCGTGGCTCCTCTGCGCCCGGTCCGAGGCGGCGGTGCGGAGCCTGGCGGGCCGGCTGGCGGAGTTCGCCTGGTCGATGGAGCCGGCGGAGGTGGCACCGGCGGCCCGGACCCTGGCGACCGGTCGGGCGCTCTTCGACCACCGGGCGGTGGTGCTCGGCGCGACCCCGGCGGAACTGTCGCCGGCCCTCGCCGCGCTCGCCGACGGCGAGTCCGCGCCGGGGATGGTGTCCGGGGTGGCCCGGGCCGGTCGGCTGGCGGTGCTGTTCACCGGTCAGGGCGCGCAGCGCCTGGGGATGGGTCGTGAGCTGCACGGGGTGTTCCCGGTGTTCGCTGCTGCCTTCGACGCCGTGGTGTCTGAGCTGGATGCGCACCTGGATCGGCCGTTGCGTGAGGTGGTCTGGGGTGACGATGAGGAGTTGATCCGGCGGACGGGCTATGCGCAGGCGGGGTTGTTCGCGGTCGAGGTGGCGTTGTTCCGGCTGGTGGAGTCGTGGGGTGTGCGGCCGGATTTCGTGGCGGGGCATTCGATCGGTGAGTTGGCTGCGGCCCACGTTGCCGGGGTGTTGTCGCTGGGGGACGCGGCCCGGTTGGTGGCGGCGCGGGGTCGGTTGATGCAGGCGTTGCCGGCTGGTGGGGCGATGGTGGCGGTGCGGGCGTCGGAGGAGGAGGTGCGGGCGGCGCTGGCGGGTCCGGGTGTGGTGGTCGGGTCCTTTGGACCTGATGTCGTAAACGACTCAGACTCCACCGGCACCGGCACCGGCACCGGCACCGGCACCGGCACCGGCACCGGCACCGGCACCGGCACCGGCACCGGCACCGGCACAGGCACCGGCCTGGCGGCAGGCGGTGGTGTGGACATCGCGGCGGTCAACGGTCCCCGGTCGGTGGTCATCTCCGGCCCCGAAGCCGCCGTGCTGCACGTGGCCGAGCACTTCACCACGCTGGGTCGCAAGACCACCCGCCTGCGGGTGAGTCACGCCTTCCACAGCCACCTGATGGATCCGATGCTCGCCGACTTCCGGGCCGTCGCCGCGGAGCTGACCTACGCCGAGCCGCAACTTCCGCTGGTCTCGAACCTGACCGGTGCTCTCGCCACGACCGGGCTGACCGACCCGGACTACTGGGTCCGCCACGTCCGGGAGGCCGTCCGCTTCGCCGACGGCATCACCGCCCTGCACCAGGCGGGCGCCACGACGTTCCTGGAACTGGGTCCGGACGCCGCGCTCACGCCGATGATCGAGGGCATCCTCACCGACGAGGTCACCGTCGTGCCGTCCCTGCGGCGGGGACACGACGAACAGCGGCAGGCCCTGACCGCCCTGGCCAGGCTGCACGTCACCGGCACCACCGTCGACTGGACCTCGCTGCTCCCGCAGACCACCCGCACCGTCGACCTGCCCACCTACCCCTTCCAGCGGCAGCGGTACTGGCTGAACCCGCTGCCGCCCGCCGGCGACGTCGGCTCGGTCGGGCTCGACCCGATCGGGCACCCGCTGCTCGGCGCCGCCGTGCCGGCCGCCGACACCGACCGGGTGGTGCTCACCGGGCGGCTCGCCGTCGACCGGCAGCGCTGGCTGGCCGACCACGAGATCCTCGGTGCGGTGCTGCTGCCCGGCACCGGCTTCGTCGAACTCGCCGTCCGCGCCGGTGACCACGTCGGCTGCGGCCGGGTCGAGGAGCTGACCCACCGGGCGCCGATGATCCTGCCCGGCCGGGGCGCGGTGGCCGTCCAGGTGGTGGTGGGGTCGCCCGACGACAACGGCGTACGCCAGATCGGGATCCACTCCCGCCCCGAGGGCGGGGACGGGGCGTGGACCCTGCACGCCACCGGCGCGATCGCGCCGACCGCCGCCCCGGCCACCTGGGACCTCACCCAGTGGCCGCCGCCGGGTGCGACCGCGCTGCCGGTGGAGAGCTTCTACCCGGGGCTGCGCGCCCGCGGCTACGGCTACGGCCCGACGTTCCAGGGCCTGCGGGCCGCCTGGCGGCGCGGCGAGGACGTCTTCGCCGAGGTCGCGCTCCCCGAGAGCGAGGACGCCGAGCGGTACGGGCTGCACCCGGCCCTGCTCGACGCCGCCATGCACGCCGACCAGCTCGGCGAGGACGGCCCGCTGGACGGCGAGACGCTGCTGCCGTTCTCCTGGTCCGGGGTCACCCTGCACGCCGCCGGGGCCCGCGCGCTGCGCGTACACCTGGAACGGCTGCGTGGCGACGAGGAGTGCCGGATCCGGGTGGCCGACCCCGACGGACGTCCGGTCGCCACCGTCGAGTCGCTGCTGGTCCGGCCGGTCTCCGCCGGGCAGCTCGCGCGGGACGACCGCGCCGGCGCGCTGCTGCGCCTGGAGTGGACTCCCACGCCGGTCCCGTCGGTGACCAGCCGGGCCGTCGTGCTCGGCGACCTGCCGGGGACCGGGCTGCCCGCGTACCCGGATATGGCCGCGCTCGGCGCGGCGCTCGACGCGGGGGAGACCGGCACCCCGGACCTGGTCCTGCTCGCCGCCCCCACCGGCGGGGGCGACCCGGCCGAGGCGGCCCGCGCCGTCACCCGCGACACGCTGCGCACGGTGCGGTCCTGGCTGGCCGACGGGCGGCTCGACGGGGCGCGGCTGACCGTCGTCACCCGGCAGGCCGTCACCACCGCGACCGGCGAGGACGTCGAGC
>NZ_JAGPYL010000190.1:0-7999 GCF_018070095.1 Micromonospora sp. U56 | reverse complement strand
GGCACCCGCACACACGCCACCAGACCCGCCTTGCCAATATCGATCGCGCACACCCGCGTAACCAGCTCCACCGGCTCCTCGGTCATCTCCTCCACCGGCCACCACCCTTCAGCCACACATCGACAGGGGGACTGCCCCCGGTTCGGTTGACTCCTGGCCTGTGAGGATGTGCTCCTCGCTGGAAGGATGTCTGTCATGCCGAAAGCGTTCCCCCTGGAGTTCCGGCGCGACGTCGTCGCGGTCGCCCGCAAGGGCGAGGCTCCGATCGCTCAGATCGCGAAGGACTTCGGGATCTCCGAGGCGTGTCTGCACCGCTGGCTCAAGCTCGCCGACGTCGAAGACGGCGTCCGGCCTGGGACCACCAGTCCCGAGTCGGCGGAACTGCGGGAGCTGCGCAGGCGCAACAAGGTCCTGGAGCAGGAGAACGAGATCCTGCGCCGGGCCGCGGCGTACTTCGCCAAGGAGATCTCCCCAAAATGATGTACCCGCTGGTCAGTGACCTGGCCGCGGACGGGATCCCCGTCGCGGTGACCTGCCGGGTGCTGGGCTTCAGCAAGCAGGCCTACTACGCGTGGCGCGCCGAGCCGGTCTCGCAGCGAGACTGGGACGACGCCCACCTGATCAACACCGCCCTCGACATCCACGCCGACGACCCGGCGTTCGGGTACCGGTTCATCGCCGACGAACTACCCGCCCACGGCATCACCGCCGGCCCGAACCGGGTCGCGCGGCTGTGCTCACAACAGCGCATCTGGTCGGTGTTCGCCAAACGCAGAGGCCTCACGCGGCGGGCCGGGCCGCCGGTGCACCACGACCTGGTGCAACGCCGCTTCACCGCCGACGCCCCGGACCGAGTGTGGCTGACCGACATCACCGAACACCCCACCGCCGAGGGCAAGCTCTACCTCTGCGCGATCAAGGACGTGTACTCCGGCCGGATCGTCGGCTACTCCATCGACTCGCGCATGAAGGCCTCCTTGGCCGTGGCGGCGCTGTCCAACGCCACCCGGCTCCGGGACCCGGCTGGCACGATCGACCTCTCCGACAAGGTGTTGCGACGACCGGTTGAATCCGCCCAATTTCGATCCCGAAAGTACGTCAAGGCCCTGGGACGCAACGGATTGGTCGGCTCGATGGGCCGGGTCGGCGCCTGCGGTGACAACGCCGCGATGGAATCGTTCTTCGCCCTGCTGCAACGAAACGTCCTCGACCGGCAACGCTGGCACACCCGCCACGAACTGCGGCTGGCGATCGTGACCTGGATCGAACGCACCTACCACCGCCGCCGACGGCAACGACGCCTCGGACGACTCACCCCGATCGAGTTTGAGACAATCAACCAGCCCGCACACGCGGCCTGAACCACTCAACCCCGCAAGTCAACCAAACCCGGGGCAGTCCCAGGTGGCCACCCGCGGGAACGGTAGGGGGCAGGGACAGAGCCGGACTCGCGCGCTCGAAGCAACAATGCAGGGCCCCTAAGTTCACGCTCCCAGCGTCAGACAAACTGACGGACTCGAAGTTCCAAGGAAGGTCGACGTCGGCGGGCGACCACCGCCGATTTTCACGCACGGCACGGGCGTCGCGACAGAGTCATCGGGGACAAACTGACGGTGCGGGTTCGGTTCCGTCGCCACTCTTCACGCTAGATGTAACACGGCACTGCACTATGTGGTCATGGCAGACCGGCAGGGCCCCCAGCGAGGCGATGACCCGCTTGAGTACATGACCAGCGGCCACCCCAGCCCTTACCTCTTCGAGTCGCAGATGGGGATGCTCGGCCGGATGGGTCGCGGCGGGACACCCAGACGTCGCTTCTTCGCCCGCCTGTTCGCTGCGCTGGCGGTGCTCCCGTTTCTGGTCGGCATCGTCGCGGGCGTCATCCGAATGCTGCACTGATCCTCACCGCAGTGCCGCTTGGCTGTACGGGCCAGCGAGTGCCACCAGGGGCCAAGCCAGGCCGCCCAGGACCGGACCGACCAGCGGCTACCCAGCACGACGACCGATCTTGTCCAATTCCGAAGCTGACAGTCTGGGAGCCACGCATGGGAGCCATCGGGGCGGACGGGACCGGACGGGGCGGGACCAATCGAGTTGCCGAGCGCTTGAGGACTAGGACCAGGCGGACGGAATCGGACGGCCTCGACATGGTCTTGGGAATCTACGGATCAGTGGCCGTACAAGTCGCCTCCTACATCAGCCTGCGGCTGGACCAGGCTCGTCCTCACCTGCGATCAGCCGAGCCGCATCGTCTGCTACCTCCTTCCAGACTGTCAGGCCTTCGGCCTCGAACGCCTCGGCGAGAGCCTCCCGCACCTCTTCCATCGACCCACCATGGGTCAGGCGGGCCTTCGCAAGAGCTGCCTCATACTTCTTCACCCGCGCCTGAATATCTGGCATGGCCTGTTCATATCCGGCCGGCTCCGGCGTCCCGTTCCTCTGGACCATAAGCATCAGCATGCCGGAACCCCTGCGGTACGGAACCTCGTCCGCCGGGCCGCGCGGTAGCTCCTGGCGCGGTGCGGGGCGGCGACCGGCGGGTGCCGGTGGCTCTCGGTCCCGGCCGCGAAGCAGTCCAGGTGCCCTCAGTCCTCATCCAGTCCCTAATAGGTTGGCCCTCGACCGCCGACGCTGAGAGATGCCGAGAGGGGTTTCCGCAGGCCAAGCCGGGTTCGGGCAGGTAGACCGAGGTGGGCAGTTTGATCTCGTAATGCGTAGGTCGACGGTTCGATTCCGTCAGGCGGCTCGGTACAGAAGCCCAGGTCATCGGCCTGGGCTTCGCCGTTTCCCGAGGTCGACAACCTCGCCGCTGGCCGTGCCAGTCTGCAAATAGTCCGCATCCCGCGCCGCGACCGCTTCGTCCAGCCGGTTGGCGAAGGAGCCCCCGGAGAGCAGGTCCTTGCCCTGGCCCACGTCTACCAAGGAACAGCCTTCGTGCAAGTCGGGGACCTCGACTCCGCTACTGCCGCCATCCGGTCGATTCTCGATCTGCCGGCGGACCGCCAAATTTCCTGGATCAAGAAGCGGCTCGACAGGTTCGCGGCGATGCTTCGCGCCGAGCCATACCGAGGGGCAAGCGCGGCGGACGACCTGTACGAAGAGATCCGCAACCTAGGCGGGTAGACGTCCGGCGACGGTCACTGTGATCCGACAACTGATGTGCAACGCAGCTCTGCCAGGTGATGTGCGACAGGTGCCAGTGATCTAGGGGCGTTAGGTTGCCGACGGCGAAGTGTCCTGTCATGCCGAGTTGAGTGTGGCCCGGTCCGTCACGTCGGCAAGTTCAGGGTTTGATGGGTGTGGTCGGCCGCTCGCGGGGGTGCCTTGTGCGGGGAGCGGCCCCGCGCATGGGGGCTGGAAGAGTGCGGTGCATCGCGTCAGCGGTGGCGTCCTGGTCTGTTGTGCGCGCGCGCTGCGGCTGCGCTGAATCAGTACGACGCAGGCCAGCACGACCAGCGCCGCCCCGATCGAGGCAGGGGTGACGGTCTCTCCGAGCAATAGCGCGGACCAGAGCAGGGTGAGTACCGGCTGTGCGAGCTGGATCTGGCCGACCTGGGCGATGCCACCTCGGGCTAGACCTGCGTACCAGGCGAAAAAGCCCAGGAACATGGAGATCACGGTGAGGTATCCGAACGCCGACCAAGCGGCGGCGTCGGCGCGCGGCGGGTGGGCCGAGGCGGCGACGAGCGTGATGAGCAGGGTGACGGGCAGCGAGAGCAGCAGCGCCCAGCAGATCGTCCGGGCACCGCCCAGTTCCCGGGCCAGCGCGCCGCCCTCGGCGTATCCCAGACCACACAGGACGACCGCCGCGAGCAGGAACAGGTCGGCGGCCGACAGTGCGCCGTGCACCGCCCCGCTGGTGATCAGGAAGGCGAGCACCGCCAGTAGCCCGCCGACGCTGGCGACCCAGAACAGCAGCGGAGGGCGCTCGCCGGCCCGCAGTACCGCGAACACGGCGGTCATGGCGGGCAGCACGGCGATGACGACCGCACCGTGAGCAGAGGTCTGGGTAGTCAGTGCCAGCGAGGTGAACAGCGGGAAGCCGACAACGACGCCAACGGCGACAATCGACAGCCGCCGCCACTGGCTCCGGGTGGGTCGCGGCGCGCCGGTGAAACATAGGTACGCCCATGCCAGTAGCGCCGCACCGACGGCCCGACCGAAGGCGACGAACCACGGGTCGAGTTGCTGCACGGCGACGCGGGTGGCGGGCAGCGACATACTGAAGGCGAGCACGCCCAGCGCGCCGAGGCTGAGGCCGATGACCCGATCCGCCGTTACCGTGGTTGCGACAGTAGCGCTACTCTTGTCCTTCATGAGCAACGGTAACGCAGTGGCCCGCGTTATCCAAGATCTGCGCGGGCTCGTGGCCGTCTCGGACCCTGGAACTCGGCTGCCCTCGGTGCGCGAGTTGACCGCCCGGCACCAGGCCTCGCCGGTGACCGTCGCCGAGGCGGTCCGACAGCTGGTGGCGCAAGGGCTGATCGAGACGCGATCGGGGAAGGGCACCTTCGTGGCCGCCCCGCCGGACGAGCGGCGCGCACCCGACCTGTCGTGGCAGACGGTGGCGCTCGGTGCCCGCATATCGGGCGAGGATGAGATGCAGGCGTTACTGGCGTTACCGCAGTCGGGAGCGATTCCGCTGTCTGGCGGCTACCTGGACGCGGATCTGCAGCCGGCTGCGGCGCTCGGCGCCGCGCTCACCCGCGCTGCCCGGCAGCCCGCAGCCTGGCAGCGCGGGCCGGCCGAGGGGCGTGAGGACCTGCGCGCCTGGTTCGCCGGTGAGGCCGGGGCCCGGCTGCGCGCCGACGACATGGTGATCTGCCCGGGCGGGCAGGCGGCGCTGTCATCCGCGTTACGCGCGCTCGCCGCACCCGGCGACACCCTGCTCGTCGAGTCCCCGACTTACCTGGGGGCGCTGGCCACGGCCCGGGCGGCTGGGCTGCGGGTGGTACCAGTGCCCGCCGACGCCGACGGCGTACTCCCTGACCAACTCGCCGCCGCGTTTGCTCGCACCAGGGCGCGACTGTTCTACTGCCAACCGCTCTACGCCAACCCGACCGGTGCGACACTGGCAGCTCACCGCCGAGGCCAGGTCGCCGATGCCATACGCGACGCCGGAGCGTTCCTGATCGAGGACGACTACGCCCGCGACCTCACCATCGACGGAGAAGCCCCGCCACCGCTGGCTGCCGATGACCCAGACGGGCACGTGATCTACCTGCGCTCACTGACCAAGTCCGCCGCTCCCGGCCTACGTGTCGCCGCGATCGGTGCCCGCGGCCCAGCCGGTGCCCGGCTGCGCTCGGCCAGGTTGCTCGACGACTTCTTCGTCGCCGGCCCGCTGCAGCAGGCCACGCTGGAGTTCGTCACCGCCCCGGCCTGGACACGGCACCGCCGCACCCTGCGCACCGCGCTGCGGACCCGGCGCGAGGCGCTGCTGACCGCACTGCGCCAGCACCTGCCGGGACTCGCCCCACCGACGATCCCACGCGGCGGCCTGCACCTGTGGGCCAGCCTGCCCGACAGCACCGACGACGTCGCCCTGACCGCCGCAGCTGCCGCCGAAGGCGTCATCGTCTTCCCCGGCCGCCCGTGGTACGCGGCCGAACCCCCGGCGCCGCACCTGCGCCTGACCTACGCCGCAGCCCCACCCGACCTCATGGACGAGGCCGTCCGCCGCCTCGCTCGCGCCCTCAGACAAGAAACGAAACGTTCGTAGCCTGCCTACTGCGCCAGAGAGTTCGCTGGTATCCGGGAACAAGATCACGTGCACGCTTCTGCCGCCGAGCGTGCGCGATGGTCGTCGGGCACGGCCGTCACTGTCCGTGCCTGCGCCCGAAGCTCGCACCCGGATGCGGTAGCCCGGTCATGCCGATGAGCGCGCACGTTGGCGGAGGCCCGGCGTCGAAGTGATCGAACGGCCGATGGCCGGCGGCGCCGGATTCGGGACGTGCTCCGCTAAACGACGTTGCTCGGCTGATGGCGTTCCGAGGGTGTGGATCAGCGGCGTTCGGCCAGCTCGGCGAGCCGGTCGAGCGAGGCCCGCAGCTTGTCCGCCGTGGTCGCTCTTGCGCGCGGGATGCGCTTCTCATCCGTGAGTTGTGTCCAGTCGTAGGTGTGCGTCACGCGCGTGTGTGATGCGTCGATCGGCTCGAGTACCCACCGCCACAGATGCCCGGGTGTCGGCTGGCCTGGCTCGCTTGGTCGCCACGCGATGCGGCGCTGCTCGACGAACTCGACCACATGGTTCTCGCGGACGCTGCCTGTCGTGATCGTCATGATGAAGACGTCACCGACGGCATGGACTCGCTGCCCGGAAAGCGCCTCGGACAAGTTGTCGTTGCCGTCCCAGCGGGGCTGCTGTGACGGATCGGCGATGAGCTCGAAGATCTCCGCAGCCGTCGCGGCAACATCACGGCTGGCGGTGACGACATGCTCGGATTCATGGAGTCGGGTCACCTTCCCATCGAAGCACGCGACAACCGATTGGTCACCCTCGGGTGTCCTGTCATGCCGCTGAGCACGCGCGACCCCTACCAACTAGACGTGGTCGCAGTACGGAGAGCAACGACGGCCAAGGGCGTGGCCTAGGTCCCGCAGAAGAGTGCCCAGGCGCTCGGCCTCCTCGGCCGTGGGCGGAGTGATGGCTGCGCCGGCCGCGATGTGCTCTCCGGCCTCGTACAGCGCGACGTACAGATCTTCCGCGGTTGCGTGGTCGAGCCGCAGAACGATGTCATCCCGCATGCGCAGACCCTAATCGCACGTCTCGCGGCACCGGTTGGCCAAGGTCGGGTGCGCGGATCTGGTCCCCTCTGTGGAGGGGGGTCTGGAAACCGCGTCGGGCTGACGGCTGACTGTCAGCGGCCGTGTGCAGCAGCGACGAGTCGACCCGGCGACCCTGTCGGCGGTGCTGGGTGATCAGTGGTGAAGGGCGGGCGAAGGGCCAACGGAAGGGGTGAAGCAGAGGCATTGAGAAGGGCTGACAGAAGCTGCAGTGGCTCTGACAGGTCGTGCAGCCTCGGAAGCCTGGGCTTCCCCCGGAGGTGTGGACACCCTGAGAACTCGATCTTGAGTCCAGAGGAAGGGGTGTCCCCGTTGGGGCGTCCATAGAAGTACACGCAAGAGTTCCGGCGCGACGCGGTTGACCTGGTGCGCTCGTCCGGGCGGCCGATCAACGAGGTCGCGCGCGAGTTGGGTATGAGCCATGAGACGCTGCGGAACTGGGTCCGCAAGCACGAGCATCAGACGTCGGGTTCGGTCCTGGTGGCGGCTGGTGGCGGGTTGTCGGTGGCGGACAAGGACGCCGAGATCGCCCGACTGCGTCGGCAGGTCGCCGAGTTGCAGGTCGAGAAGGAGATCCTGCGCACCCACATGCGTACCGACCTCGTCATCAACGCGCTCGACGCGGCCGTCGCCGCCCGCGGTGGCCGGGTCCACGGCGTGATCTTCCACAGCGACCGCGGCGCCCAGGGCAGCGCCGGTTTCGCCGACGCCTGCCACCGCCACGGCGTACGCCGCTCCAGGGGCCGCATCGGCTCATCGTTCGACAACGCACTCGCGGAGGCGTTCTTCGCCACCCTCAAACGCGAACTCGCCGTCGACCATCGACGCTGGAACAGCGAGGCCGACCCCGACGCGACATCTTCCGCTGGATCGCCTTCTACAACCACCGCCGTCGCCACTCCGCCCTCGGCTACCGCAGCCCCGCCGAGTACGAACGAACCCTCGAACCCACTACGCTGCTACCGATCGCGGCATAACCCGGTGTCCACACCCCCGGGGGAAGCCCAGCTCTGCCATCCACACGGCGTGAACGTCGACACGCGGCCCGGCCGACAAGCCGAACAGCGTGTCAACCAACACCGTGAACGGGACTGTACAAATAACGGCTGATCGACCGATCAAGGGAGAGACGCCAGATGACGACCGAGATCACCTCGGGGCAGGAGCCGGCCGTGGAGCCGGTGGGTGCGGTCACGGATGAGCAGTTGATCGC